>DATGHI010000119.1:0-6054 GCA_035308065.1 Gammaproteobacteria bacterium
CGTCATTGGGCGAGGTCACCGTGATGGACGTCTACGAGACCCAAGATCTGGAAGAGCACTTGGCTGCGGTGCTGCGCTGGTCGGAATCCGCCTGGCGCGCATGGGCGCCACACCATGAAACGGTGCGAAGCCTGATTCCGAAAGCTTATTGAGACGCTTGGCGGTACGCCGCGCGAACGAGTTCCTGGAAGTGGTGCACACCTGACTCGCGCTTGGGCGAGATGCGTCCGGCATGATAGCTGCCCGACTCCAATCCTTTTTGCACGCGCTCGCAGATGGCCATGTCCTCCCTCTGCACCTCGTCGCTGAAGGCCAGATCCTCCGCGATCATCTTCTGCGCCGCGGGAGATCCCAGGTCGCTGTAGTAATAGTCGAACAACACTTTGCAGTGACGGCTCGATACCGGCACCACCCGGTTGGTCTGCAGGCGCCCGGGGAGGATGTTGAGCATCATGTTGGGCCAGATGAAGTAGTAATGAGCCTCGCCGGCGGCGTAAGGACCCTGGGCTCCGTCCAGCGGGCTGTGCTGGTGCGAATACCATTCCGCGAGATTCGTGACGTATGCGCGGTAATCCAGGAGCTTGTTCAGGCCCGGATGCACATGGGGCAGGTGATAGCCCTCGAGATAATTGTCCACGTAGGCCTTCCAGTTGCACTCCACGTCGTAACTCAGGCTCGAGTGGAAATGGAACTTGCCGAGATCGATGGGCCGGATGCGTTCCCGGATGCCGGCGAGCAAGGTGTCCAACGGGACCTCGGGCTCACCCACCGCGGCGAACACCAGGCCTTCCCACTCGGCCACCTTGATCGGGTCCAGGTGGATGCAGCTGATGTCGAAGTCCTTGGCCTGTTGCATCTCGTGGGCGGCGCGCAACTGGCCGTCCAGCTTGTAGGTCCAGCCGTGATACTTGCACTGCAACTGGCGACCGTTGCCGTCCACGAGGGCCAGGGGCCCGGCCCGGTGGCGGCAGACGTTGAAGAAGCCGCGCAGCACTTGGTCGTCGCCACGTACAAGGATCACGGGCCGGCCGGTGATCTCCACCACCACGTGGTCGCCGGCGTCCTTGAGTTTCTCCGCGCGGGAGACCAGCTGCCAGCTCCGGGCGAACACCGCGTCGCGATCGAACTCGTGGAACTCCGGGTCCGCATAGCAGGCGGCCGGCAGCGTGACCGCGGACTCCAGCGGCAGCGAACGGTAATCCTCTGCTTTGAACCCAGCGGGCCGCTTCATCCACCCACCGACGGTTCGGCCACAGGCTCAAGATGTCCCGGGCGCGTGGTGCGCCAGGCGAGGACGGCCGCACCGATGAGGAACAACGACGCCAGCAGGAACGGTGCGCCCGGCAGGCCCCAATCGAGATGCCGGCCGATGGCGTCGGCGAAGGTCTCAGTGAACACGCCGGGACCGAACACGCTGGCGATACCCATGATGCTGGAGAGCGCCCCCTGCAACTGGCCCTGCTCGGTGTGATCCACCAGGTGGGTCATGATGCCCTGGGCGGACGGGTTGGCGATGCCCCACAAGGACATCACCGGCACGCCCACCAGGAACCAGACGCCGCTGGGCGCGAGACCGTAGATGGCGAAACCGGTGGCGCCGAACAGGAGGCCCGTGGCCAGTGCGCGCCGCTCGCCCAGGATACGCACCAGCGGTTTCACCAATCCGCCCTGCACCACCACGGCGCAAGCGCCGACGCCCATGAGCATATAGCCCACATACAGCGCATCCCAGTGGTAGCGATAGGCCATGTAGAGCACCGCGGTGCTCGGCAGCACCGCGTGGGCCAGGTTCATGAGGAACTGGGCACTGGCGAGGCCGGCGAGCGTGGGATGGGAGCGCAGCAAGGTGAGCGCGCCCACGGGGTTGGCGCGCTTCCAGGAGAATTTGCTGCGCTTCTCCTTGGCTAAGGACTCCGGCAGCACGAAGTACCCATAAGTCACGTTCACCAGCGCGAGCCCCGCGGCCACCCAGAACGGCAGGCGTGGCCCGATGTGCCCCAGCACGCCGCCCACGAATGGCCCCAGCACGAAGCCGATGCCGAAGGCGGCGCCGATCTTGCCGAAAGCGGCGGCGCGCTTCTCCCGGGGCGTCACGTCGGCGATGTAGGCGCCGGCGGTGCTGATGCTGGCGGCGCAGATGCCGGAGATGAGCCGGCCCAGGAACAGCCAGTAGAGGTTGGGCGCCACGGCCATCAGCAGGAAATCGAGGCCGAGACCGGTGCAGGAGATGAGGATCACCGTGCGGCGGCCGAAGCGGTCCGAGAGCGCGCCCTGCAGCGGCGAGAACAGGAACTGCATCAGCGCCCAGCCGGTGCCGAACACACCGTAGATCTCCGCGGCGCGCACGGGGTCGCCGGCCATGAAGCTCTGCACCAGCATCGGCAACACCGGGATGATCATGCCGAAGGCCAACATGTCGATCAGCACGGTGACCAGTATGAAAACCATGGCGGCCTGGGGCCGTTTGAACTGCATGGACGTGGCCTATTTCAAGGACGGGACAGCCTAACGCAACACTGGAGACCGGCCAAGGCCGGCGCTTATGACGGCGTCGCGATCTCGTCGTAACCTCGGCCCAGGAACTCCAGGATGCAGAGACCGTGGCCGAAGGGGTCCGAAAGGTGCGCGATGCGACCCCAACTGTGGGTCTCGATCTCCCCTTCCAACAGGGCGCCCGCCTTCACCGCCTTCGAGACCGCTGCGCGGATGTCGGTCACCACGAAGTCCAGGTGCACCGGCGTCCAGTGACGCCGATAGTCGCGCTTCTGGGCCACGGACTTCGCCGCCGGCGTGCCCGCCGGCTTCACCAGCAGGTACAGGGGTGAGGTACTCCCCAGGAGCTCCACGCCCTCGGCGCCGAAGCGCCGGCCTACCCTGAGGTCGAAGGCCGCGGTATAGAACGCCACGCCCTTCGCCAAGTCATCGACATCGACGTTCGCCAGGAGTTCCATGGCACAAGGGTACCTGAAATGGAAAGCCCAGCTCGGAGCTGGGCTTTCCATCGCTCAAAAAGGCAAGTTCGTCACAAGGTCCACAAGCTCATAAAGTCCGTGACGCTCGTGGATTCGAGTTCCTTCTGGTCGCTGCAGAGGTTCCGGATGGCCTCGCACTGGCGCGCGGAGAGCCGGCCGGCGATGGCCTTCTCGAACTTGTTCACCAGCACCGGGATGCCCTCGACGCGGCGCTTACGGTGGCCGATGGGGAACTCCACCTCGATCCTGTCCGTCTTGGTCCCGCCCTTGAAGAACACCTGGATCGCGTTGCCGATGTAGCGCTTCGCCGGGTCGTAGTAGTCCTTGGTGAATTTCCCGTTCTCGCGCACTTCCATCTTGGAGCGCAGCCTATCGATGCGCGGGTCATGGGCCACCGCATCCTCGTAATCTTCGGCAGTCAGGCGGCCGAAGAGGAGTGGCACTGCCACCATATACTGGATGCAATGGTCGCGGTCGGCGGGATTATCGAGCGGGCCGGTCTTGTCTATGATCCTGACCCCGGGTTCTTGGGTCTCGATGACGATCTTCTCAATCTGGTCCAGCTTGTCCTTCACCTGGCCGTGGAGTTTCATCGCCGCTTCCACCGCCGTCTGGGCGTGGAACTCCGCAGGATACGAGATCTTGATGAGCACGTTCTCCATCACGTAGCTGCCATACTTGCGCTGGAACTTGAAGGGCTGGCCCTTGAAGAGTACGTCGTAGAAGCCCCAGGTCTTGGCGGTGAGCGCCGAGGGATAACCCATCTCGCCCTTCAAGGCCATGAGCGCGTGGCGCACGGCACGGCTGGTGGCGTCGCCCGCCGCCCAACTCTTGCGCGAACCGGTGTTGGGAGCGTGGCGATAGGCGCGCAGCGCGCCGCCGTCCACCCAGGCGTTGGAGACGGCGTTGATAACGTCCTCGCGGCTGCCACCCAGCATGCGGGTCACCACCGCCGTGGACGCCACGCGCACCAAGAGCACATGATCGAGGCCCACGCGGTTGTAGCTGTTCTCGAGGGCCAGCACGCCCTGGATCTCATGGGCCTTGATCATGGCCGTTAGCACGTCCTTCATGCTCAAGGGCTTCTTGCCCTCGGCCACGTTCTTGCGCGAGACGTAGTCCGCGACAGCCAGGATGCCGCCGAGATTATCGGAAGGGTGGCCCCATTCCGCGGCGAGCCAGGTGTCGTTGAAGTCCAGCCAACGCACCATGGCGCCGATGTTGAAGGCCGCCTGCACCGGGTCGAGCTCGTGGCTCGTGCCCGGCACCCGCGCGCCGCCCGGCATCGTGGCCCCCGGCACCACCGGCCCCAGGAGCTTGGTGCAGGCCGGATAGGCCAAGGCCAGCATGCCGCAGCCCAGGGTATCCATGAGGATGTAGCGCGCGGTCTTGTAGGCCTCGGCGCTCTTCACCTTGTAGTCACAGACGTAGTCGGCGATGTCCTTCAGGACCTGGTCGGGTTCCGGGCGCTTCGCGGATCGGATGTCGTGGCCGCTCATCTTTCAGTATTCCTCGTTCTTACTTGCGTTTTTCGATAGGAACAAATTTTTGGTCTTCCGGACCCACATAGTTCGCGCTGGGGCGGATGATCTTGCCGTCAGCGCGCTGCTCGATGACGTGGGCGCTCCAGCCGGTGGTGCGCGCGATCACGAACAGCGGCGTGAACATGGAGGTGGGCACGCCCATCATGTGGTAGGACACGGCCGAGAACCAATCCAGGTTCGGGAACATCTTCTTCACATCCCACATCACCGTCTCCAGCCGCGCGGCGATGTCGTAGAGCTTCATGTCGCCGGCGCCCTTGGAGAGGCTCTTCGCCACCTCTTTTATCACCTGGTTGCGGGGGTCGCTGATGGTGTAGACCGGATGGCCGAAGCCGATGACGATCTCCTTGGCCTCAACGCGGCGGCGGATGTCGGCCTCCGCCTCGTCCGGCGTGGCGTAACGGCTCTGAATCTCGTAAGCCACCTCGTTGGCGCCGCCGTGCTTCGGCCCCCGCAGTGCACCGATGGCGCCGGTGATGCAGGAGTACATGTCCGAGCCGGTGCCGGCGATGACGCGCGCCGTGAACGTGGAGGCGTTGAACTCGTGTTCGGCGTAGAGGTTGAGGGAGGTGTGCATGGCCCGCACCCAAGCGTCGGAAGGCTCGGTGCCGTGGAGCATGTGCAGGAAGTGGCCGCCCACGGAATCGTCGTCGGTCTCCACTTCGATGCGCCGGCCGTTGTGGCTGAAGTGGTACCAGTAGCACAGCATCGATCCGAAGGACGCGACCAATTGATCGGCGATGTCGCGCGCCCCCGCGGGATCATGGCCCTCCTTCTCCGGCAGTTCGCAACCGAGCGTCGAGACCCCGGTGCGCATCACGTCCATGGGATGGCTCGACGGCGGCAGGGTCTCCAGCGCTGCGCGCACCGCGGCCGGTAGGCCACGCAGACGCTTCAGCTTAGCCTCGTAGGCCTTGAGCTCGGAGCGGTTCGGAAGCTTGCCGTGGATCAGGAGGTAGGCCACTTCCTCGAAGTCACACTTGCCGGCGATGTCGAGGATGTCGTAGCCGCGGTAATGCAGGTCGTTGCCGCTGCGCCCTACGGTGCAGAGCGCCGTGTTGCCGGCCACCACGCCCGAGAGGGCGACGGATTTCTTGGCCTTGGGGGCCGGGGTCGTCTGGTCTTCGTTCATGTGCTGCTCCTGGCGACGCCGGGCGTCACTTCTTCTTGGTGTCCTGTTTGAAGAGTTCGTCCAGCTTCCTCTCGTAATCCATGTACCCGAGAACGTCGTAGAGCTCGACGCGGGTCTGCATGGTGTCGAGCAGGCCCTTTTGGGTGCCGTCCTTGCGTAGCGTCGCGTAAACGCGTTCCGCCGCCTTGCTCATGGCACGGAAGGCGGAGAGCGGATAGAGCGCCAGGCGCACGCCGGCGTTGCCCAGTTCCTGGGTGGTGAACAAGGGCGTCTTGCCGAACTCGGTGATGTTGGCGAGCACAGGCACTTTCACGGCTTTCGTGAACTGCTTGTACTCGTCCAGCGTGATGAGCGCCTCGGCGAAGATCATGTCGGCGCCGGCTTCCACGTACTTCAGCGCCCGGTC
>DATGHI010000120.1:0-3473 GCA_035308065.1 Gammaproteobacteria bacterium
CCCTCACGGTGCTGGACGAGCGCAGCCGCCACATCCTCCAGCGCCGCTGGCTGGACGAGGAGAAGGCGACGCTGCAGGAACTGGCGGACCAGTACCGAGTCTCCGCTGAGCGCATCCGCCAGCTTGAGAACAACGCCATCAAGAAGCTCAAGACAGTGATGGCTTGAGGATTGCTCGAAGACTAGAAACTATAAGCCCGGCGAAAGCCGGGCTTATAGCAAGGATCGTAGATCGTAGGCCGCTTCTATTTCTAATCTCTAATCTCTAATCTCTAATCTCTACCAAAGAAGAACGATGCCGGAACAGACATACTAAATAAAATTATAATTATTAGTATGCATAGGCTAAAAATAACCAAATTATTCTTAGAACGTTCCGCAGTCTTACGCCACACTTCACCATTAACTTTATCTGAATTCATTTCGTATTCGCGAATCTTCCGCGGGGCTTTTATATAACCTACATACGCAGCTCGCATTGCCCTTTCAAGAACGACAAGAAAGGCTACCAACGATGTAAAAATAAACCGCTTCGTATGTAATTCATAATCCATAACTTACCAATTCTCATCGTCACGGATAACAAGATTTCGGCGGCATGGGTCCGTCTGCCAGTTCCGCCACCGGGCTCTTGGCGTCAGCGTCAGGCGCGGCGTCCACGACGAGGGTGAACTTCGCCAGGGTCGGCTCCTTGTCCCCCGCGGCCGGACTCCAGACGATGTCCTGGATGCTCAGGGTGAACGCCATGCCCCGCAGCCGGAAGTGGCGCGCGGTGCTGTATTCCGGATAATCCAGACATTCCCCCTGCAACTGCCGGGCCAGTATCCGGCCGCGGTTCCACCAGTCCTTGCTCTGTTCCGCATGGGTATCCGCCGCCAGCACGTTGACGGCGCTCACGGTGTCGCCCTTGAAGGGAAACAACACGCACTGCAAGTCGCCGGTGAAGTGCAGGTCGTAGCCCTCGTCGTAATAGCCGCCATCATGGCACTCGAAGCGGTAGACCTTGTTGCCCTTGGGGTCCTGGATATAGGTGAGGAAGGGCGCATCGTCCCCTTCCTTCTGGGGGCGGACGTAGGCGAATTCCGCGTGCAGGGGCTGGATCGCCGGCCAGCCGCTGTCGGGGGCATGGGCGGTGGGGTTCGCGAGCATGACGAGACCGGACCAGAGCTTCAGGTGGTGCATCAGGCCCGGGCGCCGCCCGTGTTTCCCTTGGCGGATCATGTCCTCGAGTATACCGGTCCCGCTTCACGCGCACTTGCGCTGCGCGGAGCTGCCCTCACATGAACCAGCGCCTGATGCGGCCGGTGAAGCGCCGCCACAGTTTGCGGATCAGGGTGCCCGCGTAGGCGGCGATGGAGGCGCGCTCGCGCCCGAGCTGCAGCTCGCGCTTCTGGTATTGCTGTATCCAGCCGTCGCGGAAGATCAGCAGCCGCTTGATCTCATCCACGTCCTCGGCGCTCAGGGTCCGGCCGGGCACGATGCGCTTCGGCAAGGGCCGCTGCACGTAGAGGGTGCCGTGGGGCGGCGCGATCTCGTCCTTGGGGCGGTGCTTGGTGTAGAGGTACACCGAGATGCACTTGCGCGACAGCTGGCGCTTGCCTTCCGGGAGCTGGATGCGGGAGAAACCGTGCCAGGAGTGCTCGTTGGTCTCGAAGATCACGCCGCGGTTGAAATCGCAGTTGAAGACTTTCACCTGGTCACGGTCCCAGTCGCGGGGGTCGGAGTGCAGCTCGATGCCGCCGCCCCAGGACAGGTCCCATTCCTCGTTGAGGTAAATGAGCAGGTTCAGGCGCCGGTGCAGCTTGCGCACCGGGTCATAGTTGAAGTCGATGTGCGGGTCCAGCTCCTGGCCGTCCAGGTTCTCGTGGGTGCCGCCGCCGTACATGGGGGGGTCGAACAAGAGATCGGGGATGCCGAGCAGGCGCGACATGGCGTCCAAGAAATCCCGCGAGCGCATGTAGTCGTAGAACTCACGGTAGGCGGGACCGATGTGCCGCAGGTCGGTGTTCACGGCCTTGCCGCCCACCTCGCCCATCTCGTTGCGCGCCCGGTCCGGATCGAAGGGCGGGAACTCGCGCCGCAGGCGTTCCGCCATGTCCGGCGTGAGGAAACCGTCCAGGCACAGGTGCCGGAACGGCTTGGCGGACCGGTAGGACTCGCGCAGTTCGTCGCTGCGCTCGAGGATGCCCGGCGCGATCATGGCGCTGACGCCGGCGTCGGCAGGTAGTGGTCCACCAACAAGGCCGCGAACAAGAGCGAGAGATACCAGATGGAATAATGGAAGGTGCGCATGGGCAGGCTCTCATCCGCGGAGACCTTCAAGCGCCAAGCGTACCAGAGGAATATTCCGCCCAGCACCAGGGCCGCGGCCAGATACAGGAGACCGCTCATGCGGATGACGAAGGGCAGGAGGCTCACCACCACCAAGAGCAGGGTGTAGAGCAGGATCTGCAGTTTGGTATAGGCCACGCCGTGGGTCACGGGCAGCATGGGGATGCCCACCTTGGCGTAGTCCTCGCGGCGGTGGATGGCGAGCGCCCAGAAGTGCGGCGGCGTCCACACGAAGATGATGAGGAACAGAAGGAACGCGCCGGCGTGGGCCTCGCCCGTCACCGCGGTCCAGCCGAGCAAGGGCGGTGCGGCACCGGCGGCGCCGCCGATGACGATGTTTTGCGGCGAGGCGCGCTTCAGGAACACGGTGTAGACCACCGCATAACCGATGAGCGAGCAGAAGGTGAGCACCGCCGTGAGGGTGTTCACCAGGGACGCAAGAATCAGCATGGAAAGCATGGCGAGGGTGAGCGCGAAGACCAGCACCTGGCGCTCGGTCACCTGGCCCGTGGGCAGCGGCCGATGGCGGGTGCGGAACATGACCGCGTCCACCCGCTGGTCCAGCAGGTGGTTCACGGCGGCGGCACCCGAGGCGGCGAGGCCGATCCCTAAGGTGCCGAACAGCAGCTTCCCGAGCGGCGGCATGCCCGGCACCGCCAGGAACATGCCCACCACGGCGGTGAATACGATGAGCGCCACCACCCGGGGCTTGCCGAGTTCGTAGAAATCTCGCCAGGTGGCATTGTTAGCCGTGTTCATCGCCTTCCAGTCCAGACCGCCCAGTTCAAAGTCACCGTGGCGCCGAGCAGCAGCGCCGCCACACCATTGTGCAGGTCAGCGAGGGCGAGGGGCCAGCCAAATTCCACCAGGCTGATGCCTAAGCCTATCTGCAGCAGCAAGAGCGCTCCCATTAGCATCCCGAGACGCCGCAGTGCCGGGCTGCTCGCCTTGAACATGGTCATCAGGCTCGCCGCGCCCAGCACCAGGAAGACCGTGAGCGCGCCGAGGCGGTGCACCACATGGATTGCGGCCCGCGCCGGATTGGCGAGGATGCCGCCCTGGTAATCCGGCCCCAAGCCGTGCCAGCTGAAGGCGGCGTGGAAATCCATGGGGGGCCAGAAGGAACCCTGGCAGGTGGGGAAA
>DATGHI010000121.1:0-12750 GCA_035308065.1 Gammaproteobacteria bacterium
CCCTCACGCTGGAACCGGCGCTCAAGGATTTCCCCACGGATGACGTCGCCGCCGATGCTCTGCGTATCAACAAGCTGCTGGAGGAGCGGATCCGGCGCGTGCCGGAGCAATACCTCTGGAGCCACGATCGTTTTAAAGTGGTCCCGCGGGACTAGGGTGCGCGGGCAGGATCAACCCCCTCCGCACTTCTCCTTGTCTTTCTTTTTCTTCTTGTCCTTGCAGTCGCGCTTGCCTGCCTGATCCTGCTTCTTGGGCTCCGCTTGAGGCGGTGGGGTGGTTTTCTGCTGTTCGGCTTTCCGCTGTTCCGCTTGCTTGCGCTTCTCCACCCTCTCGCCGGGCTTCGCGCCTGCGGGTTTGTTCTCTGCGGCACCCCCGGGCTTCTGGCTGGCCTGCCGCTGGTCGCGGCGTTCCTGGCGGCGCTCAGCGGGCGTCAAAGGACCGTTGCCTTCGGGATGTGTTTGCTTGCCGGCACCAGGTGTCTCTCCCCCGCGCCGCTCCCGCATCTTCTCCTGCCGTTCCTGCCGCCGTTCCGCCGGCGTCATGGCCTTGCGCTCTTCCAGCCGTTGCTGCCGCCGTTCGGCGGGCGACTCCTTGGCGGGCAGTTTACCGGCCTCCGGTCCTGGTTTGCCATGGAGCTTCTGGAACTCCGCCTGCTGCTTACGCCTCTTGATGATCGTCTGGCGGCGCTGCTGCTGACGGACTTTGACCAGGGTGCGCATCTTCTCGCGGCGCGCCTTGAACTTCTCCGGTAACGCCATGTGGCGTAGTGCCCTGGGCGGGGTGGCTCTGTGCAGCGGAGCCACGTGCTTGCTCGCCACGTAGCCGTATTCGCCGGCCTTGCTCACGGTCTCGCCGGCGTCGTTTTTCACGCCGATGGAGCCGTCGCTCACGGCGGTATACAGGCCGTTCTGTGGAGCACCAGTGGTGTCGGCCTCGTCTTTGCAGTCGTCGCCGCAGTAGCGCACGTCGAAGGCGGTGCCGCGCACGCCGATGGTGGCCACCGGCGTCTCGACGCCGTAGTTCTGAGGATTCTCGTGGCCGATGAGGCCGTCGACGGCCCTCAAACCGCCCTTGACCAACCGGAAGAACGCGTTCTCCGGCTTGGCCGGCGCGATCTCGATGGCCGGCGCACCGTCCGCGCCCGGATGGGCGTCGGGTTCGAAGTGAAATTGCTGGATCTGGAACGTGGTGTCGGGCCGGAGAAGGATGCGGCTGCCGTCCGGAAAATCCATGTCCAGGTAACTTTCGTCACCGAGCACGAAGGAGTCGCCCGGGTAGACCGAGTCGCCGTCCTTGAGCTGCCGCTTGCTGCCGTCGGTAGCCGTGTCCGTGACGCTGCCGTCAGCCAAGGTCACGTCGCCCGCCACCTCGGGGCCCTCGGCGGTCACTTCTCCGGGTGCGGCGGTGGTGCCAGCTGCGGCTGCGCTCGTGGCTGCGGGCGCCGTCGAGGCTTTCGGCGCGGTGCTCGGTGCAGGAGCAGTGGCCACCTTGGGTGCGGTGCTGGGTGCCGGCGCGGTGCTGCCGGCGGGCGCCGGAGCCGGCGGCGGATTCGACTGGCCGCAAGCGGCCAACACCAGCACCGATACCAGAAGCGTGACAGGGAAGATGCGCATGGAGGGGTTCCACGTGGCGGGATACGACACGATGCTAGCCTCCTGCCCGATAGCCGTCCAGCAGCGAGCTCCAGGCGGCGGCTTCGAGGCGCCCTTGCGTGAGCTTGTCCAGGGAACGCCGGAGCCTCGTGAGGTTCGCCTGCTTCCAGCCTGTTGCGCCGCTGCGGTGCCCGCTCCGGTCGAAATCCACGAGATGCACCCTGCCTTCCGCGTCCAGGAGGACGTTGTGGGCATTCAGGTCCGCGTGCCACACGCCGGCGTCGTGGAAACGCCGCACGCAGCGGCCCACCGCGTCCCAGGGCACCGGCGCGGCAACGGAGAGCAGTTCGGCGATGGATCGGGCTTTGGGGATGCGCCGTGTGATGAGGTCACCGCGGTACAGTAAACCGCTACGCACGACCCGCGCTGCCAGGGGCTGGGGCACCGGCAGGTCGTCCTTATATAGTTCATACAACAGACGCCACTCGCGCCAGGGACGAGTGGACTCGAGCCCGGTCCATAGGTAGCTGTCGTCGAGGAAGCGCGCCAGGAGACCGCCGCGTCGGTAATGGCGCAGCACCCATTCGTCGCCGCCCTGCTGCACGATCCAGGTGCTGCCGCGGCCGCCCGCGGGTGAGGCCGCCGCGGTGGGCGGCGTGAACAAGGTTTCGTCCGCGTGGTCAAGCAAGCGGCCATCGTATAGGATGACAGCCCGTCCCGTGGCCAGCGTCTTCTCTGTCATCCGGCGGTCCCAAGCATGGTCAAGGTACCCACCCCCGCTCCCGAATCGCTGTGCGTGATCCGCTTGTCGGCGGTGGGCGACGTGTGCCACACGCTGCCGGTGGTGCGCACCCTGCAGGCGGCGTGGCCGGAGACGCGCATCACCTGGGTCATCGGCAAGCTGGAAGCGAGCCTCGTGGGGGACATCCCCGGCATCGAGTTTATCATCTTCGACAAATCCAAAGGCCTGGGCGCGCAGCTCGAACTGCGCCGCCACCTCAAGGGCCGGCGTTTCAACCTGCTGCTGCACATGCAGATGTCGCTGCGCGCCAGCATCGCGAGCCTCGCGGTGAAGGCGCCGGTACGCCTTGGCTTCGACAAGCAGCGCGCCCACGACTTCCAGTGGCTGTTCACCAACAAGCGCATCTGGTACAAGCCGCGCCAGCACGTGATGGACAGCCTGTTCGGCTTCTCCGAGGCCTTGGGGCTGAGCGAACACCTCCTGCGCTGGGAGATCCCGGTGCCAGCGGGAGCCGCCGCCTTCGCCCGGGAGCAGATACCGGACAAGACGCCCACCCTGGTCATCAGCCCCTGTGCCAATCCGCGCTTCCGCAACTGGCGCAGTTGGCAGCCGGAATATTACGCGGCGCTGGCTGAGCACGCGGCGGGGAAGCACAGCATGAAAGTCCTGGTCACGGGTGGACCGAGCGCCATCGAGCGCGCCTATGGGGAACGCATCGTAGCGCTCGCGAAGGCGCCGGTCACCGATCTCGTCGGCAAGACCTCCCTGAAGCAGCTCCTGGCGCTGCTCGGCCGGGCCACGGTACTCGTCTCCCCCGACTCGGGACCGGTGCACATGGCCACCGCTACGGGCACGCCGGTCATCGGCCTTTACGCCACCACCAATCCCGACCGTGCCGGGCCATATCTCAGCCAGCGCTGGCGGGTGGACCGTTACCCGGATGCCCTGAAGAAATTCGACGGCAAAACGCCGGATGACGCGGCCTGGGGAAACCGCGTGCGGGATCCGGCAGCCATGGAATGCATCAGCGTGGCGGATGTCACCGGAAAACTGGACGAACTAATGGCCGCGAAGGCCCGAGGTGAAAAACTGCCTTAAACCTGCTGCGCTTGGCATAGCTTCGTTGCAGTCCGGCTCTCAATCCTCACGTACTGTCGGAGTACGCTCCGGTTGCTCGCCCCGCGCCTCGCTCTGCCTGCGCTCGCGACGGTTTAAGACAGTTTTAATCAGCGGGTAGGAATGGTCAGGATCGCTTCCAGACCGCCCGCCGGGTGATTCTGAAGAACCAGTGTCCCGCCATGTAATTCGGCGATGTTGCGGGCGATGCTGAGTCCCAACCCGATGCCGCCACCTTCCTGGCTGCGGGCGGGTTCCAGGCGGTAATAGGGTTCGAACACCTTCTCCAGCTCCTGCTTCGGGATGCCCGGACCCGCGTCCCGCACCCGGATCACCACCGCCATGCCGATGTCCTCCACCTCCAGGATAGCGCGCTTGCCGTAGCGCACCGCGTTGGTGACGAGGTTGTCGAGGCAGCGCCGAAGCGCGCGGGGCCTCAACATCACCGGCCGCGAGACGCTGCCCTGCAGCTTCACGTCGTAGCCCATGTCGGTGGAATCGGTCTCCAGGCTCTCCAGCAGGGCCGTGAGGTCGACACTCTGCGCTGGCTCCCGGTCCTCGAGGCCGCGCAGGAACGCCAGCGTGGCGTTGGTCATGTTCTCCATGTCCTGCAGGTCGCGTACCAGTTTGGCCTTGAGGGTCTCGTCTGCAAGAAGCTCGGCTCTCAAGCGCAGGCGGGTGATGGGGGTACGCAGGTCGTGGGATACAGCCGTGAGGATGCGGGTGCGCTCATATATATAGTCGCGCAGCCGCGCCTGCATCGTATTGAACGCCGCTGCCGCGGCCTTGACCTCTGCCGGGCCCTGTTCCGGCAACGGCGGACGATGGATGTCTCGCCCGAGTTCGTCGGCCGCCCGCGCGAGCGTCGACAGCGGCCGCGTCACCCAGCGCACCGCGAAGAACGACATCAGTACGATGGCCACCGCCAACACCGCCGATTCCAGCAGGAAGGGATAAGGCCATTGTGAAAGCGACGGCGGGCGCTGGTAGTCGAAGCGCAGCCAGCTGCCGTCTTTCAGCTGTATTTCGGTGACGCGGTGCTCCTGAGCCGGGCCGCGCTGTTCCAAGTGCATCCGGACCGTATGGTCCGGTAATGCAGTGTGCAGCAACGCCTCCAGATCCGAGGTCGAGTCGTCCAGGGACGCCGCGTCGGATACCGGTGGCGCCTGCGGCTCGAGGATCAGCTTGAGCCGGACGCCGCTCAATGCGGCGGCGATGCGCGTGCGTTCGTCGGCATTCTCGGAGTCGAACAAGTTGATGACGTCGGCATAGCGTTGCGTCCACTGAGTATTGTTGAGTATCACCAGCGCCTTGGAGGCCTCGCGCGCGCTGAGCACGATGCCGACGACCTGGGCGCCCAGCAGGCCCAGGATGAAGACCGTCACCAGGCGGCCGAACAGGGAATGCGGCCAGAGGCGCATCAGCCCTCCACCTCCACCGGCATGGCGAACACGTAGCCCTCGCCGCGCACGGTACGGATGAACGCCGGCACACGGCCATCGTCCCCCAGGCGCTGGCGCAGACGGCTCACCTGCACGTCGATGCTGCGGTCGAAGGGCATGTGGCTACCGCGGCCGCGCAGCATCTCGGTGAGTTGGTCGCGGCTCAGCACCTGTCCCGCGTGGTAAAGGAACACGCACAGCAGGCGGTATTCGGCGCCGGAGAGTGGTACCAGCACTACGGACGGCGAGATCAGCTGGCGGGTCAGGGTGTCGAGTTTCCAGCCTGAGAAGGCGAAACGCCGCGCCTGCTCCGGCTTCACGTCCTCCGGCAGGGTGCGGGCACGCCGGAGCACGTTCTGGATGCGTACCAGCAGCTCGCGCGGGTTGAAAGGCTTGGGCAGGTAGTCATCGGCGCCGGTCTCTAACCCGGTGATGCGATCGGCTTCCTCGCCGCGCGCCGTGAGCATGATGACGGGGAGGATCGACTTGGCGCGCAGCCGGCGGCAGATACTGATGCCGTCCTCACCCGGCAGCATCAGGTCCAGCACCACCAGGTCGAAACGATTGTCCTCCAGCGCCTCATCCATGCTCCTGCCATCGGGCACGGCGGTGACGCGGTAACCCTCGCGCACCAGATACTGCGTCAGCAGCGACCGGATCTCGGCGTCGTCGTCCACCACCAGGATGTGATCGCTTGCGGTCATGCTTCCTTGAACCTGCGCGTGAGCATGCGGAAGATTCTATCCGGCGCCTCCCACCACGTGCACGCGACGTCAAAGCGGATTTGTATCAAAGTGTATCAGCCGAGGCCCGCGCCGTATGCAGTGCGAGAATAATCATCGTAGCTACGACGCGTAATTAACCGCCGACAGCGGTGAACTTCCGCTCCGCTTAAGCATCACAAGAGCTCGCACTGCCGAGCGCTCCCAATTTGGACTGTTCCATGCCCAAAGCCCGAATCCCCTCCCTTCTTTCCGCCTTGCTGGCCTGCACAGTGCTGAACTGTGCGTCAGGGGAGGAACCGGTGGCGCCGCATTTCGATCAGCCCCTGACGCTGGTGCAGCTCACCGACCTCGCCTTGAGCAACAATCCGTCTACCCGGATCGCCTGGGCCCAGATCCGCAGCAGCGAAGCGGGCCTCGAACTCGCGCGCGCCGGCTACTGGCCGCAGCTGTCCGTGGATTACAGCATCGACCGCCTGAAGCAGGTGAACTTCACCGGCGCGGCCAACAGTGCCCAGACACGCTATGGACCGAGCCTCTCCCTGAGTTACCTCCTGTGGGACTTCGGCTCGCGCTCCGGCACGGTGGACGCTGCCAGGTTCTCGCTGGCCGCGGCCCGGCTCGACGCCAATCAGACGATGCAGGACCTGATCCTCGCGGTGGAACAGGACTACTACCAGGTGCTGGGACTACAGGCACTGCAAGATGCCGATACTCAGAGCGTGCAGGACGCTACTGCGAGCCTCGATGCGGCCAAACAGCGCAAGGATTCCGGTCTTGCCACCATCGGGGACGTTTACCAGGCAGAAGCAGCCCTGGCGGGCGCACAACTGGCGCTGCAAACCGCGGCAGGGCAGCTTGAGGTATCACGCGGCCAGCTGGCGGTGGCTGTGGGCTATACCGCGGACAGCGAAGTGCCGCTTGCGACTCTCGAGAAACAGGTCAATGCGCAGATGCCCGCCGACAGCGTGGCTACATTGCTGGACAAGGCCAAGGCGGCGCGTCCGGAGCTTCTGGCGTCTAAGGCCCAGGAACAGGCGGCGGTGGCGTCCCTGGAAGCGACAGAGGGCGAGGGCTGGCCGTCCCTCAACCTCGACGCCAACGCCGGCCGGACCACCACCGACATCGCAGGGCAGAAGACCTCCACCAACAGTTATAGCGCGGGCTTGACGCTGAGCTTCCCGCTTTTCACCGGCTTCGCCAACCAGGCGAGCAACCACCGCGCCCAGGCAGCGGTGGACGTGGCCCAGGCCAGCACCGATCAACTCATGCAACAGGTGGAGCTCGAAGTATGGCAGGCCTACCAGAGCATGCGCACTGCAGTCTCGACGCTCGATACCGCCACTGTTCAGCTTAAGAACGCACAGCAGGCGGCGGACGTGACCAACGCCCGCTACAAGAACGGCCTGGACAGCATCCTCGACGTGCTGAGCGCGCAGGCAACACTCGCCAACGCGCGCGTGCAAGAAGTGCAGGCGCGGCTCAACTGGTTCGGCGCGCTGGCCGCGATGGGACATGCGATCGGCGGCCTCGACGCCCCTAAAGACGCGATGGAGCTCCCGTGACCCCGAAGCGAAAGGCCCTGTGGATCATCGGCGGTACCTGCACGGTGCTGGTGCTGCTGGTGGCGCTGCGCGTGGTGAGCAACACCCGCGCCGGCCGCCGCCATGCCGACCCCGGCACCTTGACGGTGGACATGGCGATGGCCAAGGTGCAGCCCATGCCCTTGACCCTGCAGGCCATAGGCCAGGTGCAGTCGACGCATAGTGTACAGATAAGGCCGCAGGCGCCAGGCATGCTGAAGCAGGTGTTCTTCACCGAAGGCCAGTACGTGAGCGCCGGGCAACGCCTGTTCCTCATCGACCCCGCGCCCTACGAGGCGGCGCTCGCTTCCGCCAAGGCCGCTGCCGAGAACGCCCAGGCCAACGCGGATCGCCTCGCGCCCCTGGCGAAACAGGACTATGCGACGCAACAGGAACTGGACGACGCCCGCGCCAACGCCGACCAGGCCCAGGCCGCGTACCGGCAGGCCCAGATCAACCTGTCCTACACCGACATCCGCGCACCCATCGGCGGGCGTACCGGCAGCCTGTCAGTGAAGTCCGGCAACGTGCTGGCGGTCAACGACGCGAACCCGCTGGTGGTCATCAACCAGATGCAGCCCATCCAGGTGCAGTTCCAGTTGGCGCAGCAGTTCCTACCGGAGATCCGAGATTACCAGGGCCTGAAGAGCATCAAGGTGATCATCACCCGCGAGGACGGCAGCGCCGAACTGGACGAAGGCAACCTGGTGTTCATCGACAACGCGGTCAATACCAGCACCGGCACGGTGATGCTGAAGGCGAGCCTCCCGAACCGCCACGAACAGCTCTGGCCCGGCCAGTACGTGGGTGTGACCATGCAGCTCGCCGTGCAGCCCAAGGCGGTGGTGGTGCCCCAGAGCGCGGTACTCACCGGCCAGGACGGCAACTACGTCTACATGGTGATGGACGGCAAGGCCGTGCCGCGTGACATCAAGGTCGATCGGCAGATGGGTGACCTGGCGGTGGTATCCTCGGGCCTCAAGGGCGGCGAGCAGTTGGTGGCACGGGTACCGCGCACCCTGCGTCCCGGCATGAGCGTGGCGCCGGGCGGGAACCAGGCGCCGCCCGCCCCCGAGATCAACCTGCCCGGCCCGCAATGAACCTCTCCGCACCGTTCATCCACCGCCCGGTCATGACCACCGTGGTCATGACCGCGCTGCTGGTGTTCGGCATGTTCGCCTATGCAAACCTGCCGGTAAGCGAGCTCCCGAGCGTGGACTTTCCCACCATCAACGTCTCGGCGAACCTGCCCGGCGCGAACCCCGAGAACATGGCCGCGTCGGTGGCGACGCCGCTGGAACGCCAGTTCAGCAGTATCGCCGATCTGACGGTCATGAGCTCCACCAACACCACCGGCAACACCAATATCACCCTGCAGTTCGACCTGTCGCGCAACATCGACGCCGCGGCTCAGGACGTGCAAACCGCCATCTCCCAGAGCATCCGCCAGCTGCCGCTCAACATGCCGACGCCGCCGACCCTGCGCAAGGTCAATCCGGCGGATTTCGGTATCATCTACCTGGCCATCACGGGCAAGTCCATACCGCTCACGCAACTGGACGAATACGCCGAGACACGCGTCGCCGAGCAATTGTCGCAAATCCCGGGCGTAGCCCAGGTGCTGGTGTTCGGCTCCTACCAATACGCTGCGCGCATCTACGTCAACCCCTACGCGCTTTCCGCCCGCGGCCTGTCGCTGGACATGCTGACGAGCGCCATCCAGAGCAACAATACCAACCTACCCTCCGGCACGCTTTACGGCAGCAACCACACCTACACGGTGCAGAGCGACGGCCAGTTGATGAACGCCGATGCCTACAACCACATGATCGTTGCCTACCAGAACGGTGCGCCGGTGCACCTTTCCGATGTGGCCCAGGCCGTGGACGGCGTGCAGCAGAACAAGCAACTGACCACGTTCTCCGATGCCGACGATGAGAACGGCAAGATGCGTCCCGCCATCGTGCTCGCGGTCAAGCGCCAGCCCGGGGCCAACAGCGTGGCGGTTTCCCAGGCAGTCCAGCAGCTCATGCCCGAGATCACCCGTGAGGCACCGGGCGACACCGCAGTGCACCTACTCTACGACCGCGCCAATTTCATCAGGGGCTCCATCAGCGACGTGCGTACCACCTTGCTACTGGCCATCGTGCTGGTAGTGGGAGTGATTTTCCTGTTCTTGCGCAACCTGCGCGCGACGCTGATCAGTGCCCTGGCTCTGCCCACCTCCATCATTGGCACCTTCGCCATCATGCAGTTGGCGGGCTTCAGCCTCGACAACCTCTCGCTCATGGCCCTCACGCTGGCGGTGGGTTTCGTGGTGGACGACGCCATCGTGGTACTGGAGAACATCGTCCGTTACCGAGAGCACGGGGAGCCCAGCATGCGCGCCGCGCTGCTCGGCAGCCGCGAGATCGGGTTCACGGTGGTGTCCATGACCCTGTCGCTGGTGGCGGTGTTCATCCCCATCCTGTTCATGGGCGGCATCGTCGGGCGCCTGTTTGGCGAGTTCGCCATGACGGTGGGCATCGCCATCTTGATCTCCGGCTTCGTGTCCCTGACGCTCACACCCATGCTCTGCAGCCGCTTTCTCGCCGAGAGCGAGCGTCACGGCAAGTTGTACACGACGCTGGAGAGGGGCTTCGAGCGCACCCGCGACGCTTACCGCGTGGGCCTCACATGGTCCGTGGACCACTGGCGGACCATGCTCGGGGTCGGCGGCGCGATCCTGCTGGTGACCTTCATCCTGTTCGCGCTGGTGCCCAAGGGCTTCATCCCCAGCGAGGACACGGGCCAGGTGCTGGCCAACACCCAGGCCCCCGAGGGCATTACCTTCGACGAATTGAACGGACTGCAACAAAAGATCGCGCAGATCGTGCAGCAGAACCCAGGTGTGCAGGCGCTCATGTCCAGCGCCGGCCAGGGCTTCGGCGGTGGCGCAGGCAGCAACATCGGTCGCATGTTCATCGGCCTGAAGCCCATGCACGACCGCGAGAAGGCCGACCAGATCCTGCAGGAACTGCGCCAGGCGGTGGCCCCGCTGCACGATATGCAGGTTTATTTCCAGAACCCCCCCGCAGTCAACGTCGGCTCCATCGGCAGCAATGCCCAGTACCAGTACGTACTCCAAGGCACGGACATCGACACCCTCTACGCGGTTTCACCCAAGCTCGAGCAGGCGATGGACAAGACCCCGGGCATCCAAGACGTCAGCAGCGACCTGCAGCTCGACAACCCAGAGATCAACGTCAAGATACTGCGCGAGGCAGCGAGCACGCTCGGCGTCACCGCCCAGCAAATCCAATCCATCCTCTACGGCGCCTACGGCGGCCAGCAGGTCAGCACCATCTATGGCGCAACCAACGAATACTGGGTGATGATGCAGTTGGCGCCCCAGTACCAGTCGGACATCGGCGCCCTAGATGCCCTGTACGTGCGCGGCAGCAACAACAACCTGGTACCGTTGCGCGCGGTGGCCGACATCAACCCCGGTGTCGGCCCGCTGGAGGTCAGCCATTACGCCCAATTACCGTCGGTGACGCTGTCCTTCAACCTGGCGCCCAACATCTCTCTCGGCACAGCCACGAACCGCATAGAATCCCTGGCCAGCAGCCTGCTACCCCCCGGCATCACCGGCACCTTCGCGGGCAACGCCCAGACCTTCAAGCAGTCCATGGTGGATCTACCGATCCTGCTGCTCATCACCATCTTGGTGATCTACATGGTGCTCGCCATCCTCTACGAGCACTTCATCCACCCCATCACCATCCTCACGGCGCTGCCGCTGGCCATGGTGGGCGCACTGCTGTCGCTGCTGCTGTTCGGCGAGGAGCTTAACATCTTCAGCTTCGTGGGCCTGATCATGCTGGTGGGCCTGGTCAAGAAGAACGGCATCATCATGGTGGACTTCGCCCTGCAGATGCGCCGCGAGAAGGGCCTGTCGCCCCGTGACGCCATCATCGAGGCCTGCCTGGTGCGCTTCCGCCCCATCATGATGACCACGCTGGCCGCCATACTCGGTACCCTGCCCATCGCACTCGGTTTCGGCATGGGCGCGGAGGCCCGTCGGCCGCTCGGCATCGCCACCGTCGGCGGCTTGGTGTTCTCCCAGATGCTGACCCTGTTCATCACGCCCTCGTTCTATGTGGCCATGGAGCACCTGTCTGAACGCTTCGGCCGCCATCCGAAAGACGAAAGCGTTCCGCAGGCGGAACCGCTCACCGGCAAGTGATCACGTCTGCGATAAATTAAGGCTAACCATGAGTCAAGCGACTAACGTGGAGATCAGGAAAGACCTGCAGGGTTTCGTGACCAAGCCGAAAAGCAAGGGCGCGTCCCCGGGAGTGATCGTGATCATGGAGGCCTACGGCCTCACCGGTCACGTACAGGGCGCTTGCAGGCGGCTCGCGGACGCGGGGTACACGGCGCTGGCGCCTGACTTCTTCCACGGCGAGGTCATCCCCTACACCGATGCCCCGGCAGCCATGGCGAAAGTCGCGACTCTCAAGGACACGGTGATGCTGGACGAGATCAGCGCGGGCCTGGACTGGCTCGATGCGGAAAGCGGCAAGCCGGGCAAGAACGGCATCATCGGCTTCTGCATGGGCGGGCGCCTGGCATTCCTGGCCAACTGTCGCTTCCCCGCACGCCTGCAGGCGGCGGTGGGTTTCTACGGCGGTGCCATCGCGCCGGAAAGCACCGGTCCCGACAAGTTCGGCCGCACGCCGCCCATCGGCGAAGCCGGCAGCATGCAGGCGCCGATCTACCTTGGTTACGGCGCCGACGATCAGGGCATACCGCCGGCGGAACACGCGCGCGTCGCGGGGTTGTTGTCCGCCGCGAAAAAGCGCTACACACTCGCGGTCTACCCGGGCGCTGCCCATGCGTTCCTGTGTGAGGAGCGGGCCAACTACGCGCCCACCGCCGCGGCCCTGGCGTGGCGCGACATCATCGATTTCCTTGCGGCGCAGCTCGCCTGAACGCTTACAAACCGTTACAAAATTTCCGTGCGCTCAGGTCGGCAGGCCCCGTGGCATGCACGTTAACAATCGCTGGACAACGCACAAGGTCCCTGTTCCCATGACGAAACGCAAAGTCCTCATCATCATCTCCGCGGCCGTGGTCGTGCTATTAGCGGTCCTCGTGGTGCACCGGCTGCTGGTGGCGCGTCACCGCCGTGAATTCGCAGCCACAGGCTTGCAGGTAAAGATGCTGGACCGCGGCCCGGTGACGCTGCTGGTGAAGTCCTCGGGCACCCTCAATCCGGTGGTGCTGGTGGATGTGGGCACCCAGGTCTCCGGCATCCTCCTGCACCTCTACGTGGACTACAACACGCCCGTGAAGAAGGGTCAGACGCTGGCGGAACTGGATCCGACGCTGTTCCTCTCGCAGCTGCACCAGGACGAGGCAGCGCTCACCAGCGCCCAGACCAACCTCGCCATCGCCCGCAAGAGCGACCAGCGCCTCGCGGGCCTGCTGCCCTCGGGCTTCGTCGCCCAATCCGACGTGGATACGGCGGATGACACCCTGGCGGCGGCCGAGGCACAGGTGCAGACC
>DATGHI010000122.1:0-2359 GCA_035308065.1 Gammaproteobacteria bacterium
GTGGGTCTGCGCAAACTGACGTATGCAGCCATGGGCGAGAGTTACGACTTCGGTGCCTGGTGGCCCAACTGGCTCTATGAGTACCGCAAGGATCTGGTGGGCTACGGCATCATCGTCGCCGGGCTCATGGCCTTCCGCATATACGGCCTGTGGCTTGATTCCCGCAACCGCGGCGCCGTGCCCCGTGTCCCGGAAGGCCAGCCGCTGGAGCGATTGGTGGTCCGCAAGCTGAACCGGGAGTTCATCCTCAGCATCGTCGACATCGACCGCATCGAGGCCGACGGCAACTACGTGACCGTGTACGTGAAGGGCGACGCCTACCCGCTGCGGGAATCCCTGGTAACCCTGGAGAAGAAGTTGGACCAGAAGCGCTTCGCCCGGGTGCACCGCGGCCACATCGTCAACATCGACCGCATCCGCGAGATCCAGCCCTGGGACCACGGCGACTACCGCATCCTGCTCCAGGATGGCAGTTTCGTGAACTTCAGCCGCCGTTACCGCAGCAAGCTGGACTATCTTTTCCAGTAGTTTTTGGTCACCCGGGAGCCGCCGCTCGTACCAGGGTAGCGCCGCTCGTCACTTTCCTTGTGGCGGGTCCCGGGCGCGCCGCCTAGAGTAAGGCCGCCATCACTTAGGGAGTGGCCGCCATGACCAGGATCTCCATCGCACTCGCCACCCTGCTCGCCATGGGCGCCGCTTATGCCGCCGCACCCGACACTGGCTGGCCCGCTTACGGTGGCGACGCCGGTGGTACTCGCTACTCGACCCTTAAGCAGATCAACCGCGAGAACGTGGGGGAGCTGCGGGTCGCCTGGATTTTCCACACGGGCGAACTGGGGCAGGGCGTGATGGACTGGAGTCGCTCCGCCTTCGAGGTCACGCCCATCCTTTACGATGGCACCCTCTATCTCACCACCCCCAGCACCAACGTGCTGGCGGTGGACGCGGCCACCGGCGTCTTACGCTGGCGCCACGACAGCCATAACCGCAACGACCTGCATTATTCCGACGGCGTTTCCCGGGGCGTTTCCCTGTGGGTGGACGAGGCGAGCCCCGCCTCCGCCCCCTGCCACGCACGCATCTATGCGCCCACCCTCGACAGCCGCCTGTTGGCGCTCGACGCTGCCACCGGCAAGCCCTGCGAGGACTTCGGCGAACACGGCGAGGTGAATCTCCTCAAGGACGTGCATTCCGTCGACGAGCCGGACAGCGAATGGCGCAACTACCTCGTCACCTCGCCGCCGGCCATCATCGACGGCAAGGTGATCGTGGGCTCTTCTATCGGTGACAACCGCGCCGTCCAGCTGGAGCTCGGCATCGTGCGTGCCTTCGACGCCCGAAGCGGCAAGCTTCTGTGGAGCTGGGACCCGATCCCCCGTGACCCTTCCAACCCCGTGTACAAGGACTGGAGCCCGGAGGGGGCGAAGATCACCGGTGCCGCCAACGCCTGGGCACCGCTCTCGGTGGATCCGTTACGCCACTGGGTGTTCGTGCCCACGGGCTCCGCGAGTCCGGACTTCTTCGGCGGCGAGCGGCCCGGCGATAACCGCTGGGCCAACTCCCTGGTCGCGCTGGACGCCGCCACCGGCAAGCTGGTGTGGGGCTACCAGCTGGTGCACCACGACCTGTGGGATTACGACCTGGCCTCACAGCCGGCGCTGGTGGACCTCATCCACGACGGCAAGCACGTGGACGCCGTGATCCAGGCCACCAAGACCGGCTTCCTCTACACCTTCGACCGTGCAACCGGCACGCCGCTCTTCCCCATCGTGGAGAAGCCGGTGCCCCAGGATGCGGTGGCGGGTGAGACCCCTTCGCCCACCCAGCCCATCCCCTCGGCGCCGCCGGCCTTGGTGCGCCAGGCGCCGATCACGCCGGACGATGCCTGGGGCGTGGCCTGGTTCGACACCCACGCCTGCCGCAAGCGCATCGAGGCGGACCGTTCGGAAGGCATCTTCCAGCCGCCCAGCACGAAGGAATCCATCATGCTGCCGGGCAACGCCGGCGGCTCCAACTGGGGCGGCATCGCCTTCGATCCCGAGCGGCAGCTCGCCGTGGCCAACACCATGGACCTGCCTTTCCTGGTGGCCTTGGTACCCCGGGATCAGCTGGAGGCGGAACTCAAGGACCCGCTATACGACCCTTACGAGTTCGGCCGCATGCGTGGCACGGCCTACGCCATGCGCCGCCGCACCTTCATGTCCTCCCTCGGCATCCCCTGCGTGAAGCCGCCCTGGGGCAAGCTCACCGCCGTCGATATGGTGCATGGCACCATCAAGTGGCAGATACCCTTGGGCGACACGCCGTTCATCCACATGAATTTAGGCATGCCCAACCTGGGTGGGCCCATGGTCACCGC
>DATGHI010000123.1:0-4724 GCA_035308065.1 Gammaproteobacteria bacterium
GTGGTGAGCATGGGGAAGAAGCGGCCGAGTTTCTCGGCGGCTAAGAGCGCCGCCTTGTAGCCGGCGGCGGCTGCTTGTGAGGAGAGCGCATCCATGGCCTGGGCGCGGGAGATGCGCGGCACTAGCTCCATCGAGAAAGCCGTGACGCGCGCGTCGCGCAGCGCCTTGATCCGTTCCGGATCTTTATGCGGAGCGAGGAATGCCACCAGCACCGAGCCCGCGCGCATGCGCGGCACGTTGGCGACGGGCGGCGGCGTGACGCGGAACACCACGTCGGCCTCGGAGATGGCATCGGGTGCCTTCACGAAGCGCGCGCCGGGGAAGAGCGAATCGGGGAAGCCGGCGGAATCCCCC
This sequence comes from Gammaproteobacteria bacterium, assembly GCA_035308065.1. Taxonomy (GTDB): domain Bacteria; phylum Pseudomonadota; class Gammaproteobacteria; order Natronospirales; family REEB76; genus DASUBN01. Next base: position 355 of record DATGHI010000123.1, read on the forward strand.
GCGCCGGGTTCCAGCAGGAGTTCCACTCCCAGGGTCTTGAGCTTCGCCGCCACCGGCGGACAGATCGCCACGCGCCGCTCGCCGGGAGCCTGTTCCTGGGGCACAAACAGCTTGATGGCCATGGGTTTTCCCGCTTCTTGAGGCCGGCAGCAGTGTAGCCCGGCCGAGGCATTTTGCCACCTGTACGAGGCAAGATGGCCGCAATCCGAAGGGCTTGTCGTTGCTTTTTAATGTTATTCCTGCAATATATACCGTGACTATCCGTCCCTTAAGGGGCTTACGGTGTACGACCTCTCGCAAGAAGTGCTGCGCACCGATGCGGCGGGCATGCCGCTCGAGTGGATCGACTACCAGGATGCGGTGCGCCTGTACCACCTGGAGCAGGTGGCGTATGGCTATGGCAGCCTGTTGTACCGGCTGCACGGCGGCATCTGCGCCAAGACCGGCCGGCGCAGCGTCATCGAGGTCAAGTCCATCATCGCCACCTACGGCAGCAACCACGCGCTCTCCAAGGCCCGCGAGCATTATGTCCCGCCGCTCAACAACCACACCCTGTTCAAGCGCGACGGTCACCTGTGCATGTACTGCGGCAAGCGCTTCTCCTCGGGCGAGCTGTCCCGCGAGCACGTCACCCCCTTGAGCCGCGGCGGCAGCGACAAGTGGAACAACGTGGTCACCGCCTGCAAGCGCTGCAACAACCACAAGGCGGGACGCACGCCAGAAGAGGCGCGCATGCAGCTGCTGGCCATCCCGTTCACCCCGAACCACGCCGAATACATCTTCCTGAAGGGGCGCCGCATCCTGGCGGACCAGATGGAGTTCTTGATGGCGCATTTCCCTCGCTCCAGCCCCTTGCATCGTCGCGTGCAGGCCCTGTTGGGCTGAACTTCGGCTGGTTCTGTTGTCGACGAACACCCCGCCTCAGCGGGGTTTTTCATGTCCGCCTATCGGCAAACTCCGGGAAAACCGCAGTCAATTCCGATGGAATCGCCGTCATATGTGTGCTGACGCACAGGCATTGCCCGGCCGCGGGTGTATTTTCCGATGATCAAAATTTAAGCATGAGTTTGAATGGACGAGCGCTATCCGCTCGATGACTGCGCCCCGGGTGGCCGGCGGCGATGAAGACGAACATGGACCACAATGATTGGACACACGGCAAACGCTCACCGGACGAGATCGTCTTCCTGCTGGATGTGGATAACACGCTGCTGGACAGTGATTACTTCGAGGCGACTCTAAAGCAATTCCTTACTCAAGAGTTCGGTACTGGGAATTGCGACCGGTACTGGGTGTTACTCAATAAGATGCAAGCTAGACTCGGGTATCCCGACTACCTGGGAGCATTGCAACGTTATCAGTGGGACTTGAACGATCCCCGTCTGTTGTTGATCTCGTCATTCTTGTTGGACTATCCCTTTGCAGAACGACTGTATCCGGGTGCCCTGGACGTCATAAAACGTCTCCGTGGCTGTGACCTGCATTGCGATCGTCAGGGACGAATTGCACCGGCTGCTGTCTGATGTGCAATATCGCCAGGAAATCCCGATCCAGCGCGACGAGCGCATGCCGTCAAACGCGCAGATGGTGTGAGCCGAGGTCCGCTCAGCGACGACAAACCCAGCCTCTCGGCGGGGTTTTTATTGACCCGAAAGCCGCACCAACGTCAGGGGTGACCCTGTTGCATCATCCCCTGCATCGTGGTCTGGGCATAGCCCGCGGGGATCTCGAACAGCGCGGCACTGAGGGACGCTGTGCTCAGGCCCTTGAAGGTGTCGGTATCCGTGACCGGCTGCATGTCGCGGTAGACCTGGTGAGTGGTCTTGAGGGAGAAGCCTTTGGTCATCATGCCCGCCATGCCCTGGCCCATGGGACCCATGTGGGCCGAGAGCTTGAGCATGCCGGCGCGCATGGCCTCGAGGGTCTTCACATCCGCGGCCGGGATGCCGAGGGCCGAGGGCGGACCGGACATGACGCACATCGTGGACATGGCCTGGCCGTTCATAACGAGTTGCATGTCTTCGCACTTATGCCCAGCGACGGTCTCGGAGGTGCCGAGGTCCTTGGTGTCCATCTGCATGCCCCCCATGGGCCCGGCGCCTGGTGCGCCGCCGCGGCCCGCCATCATCTGCTGCATCATGGCTTTCTGTTCGGGCGTCATATTGGCCATGGCCGCCTGGGCCTGCTGGTTGGCCTGGTCGATCTGGCCCTGGTGGGCGGCCATCTGCTGTTGCGCCGCATTCGCGGAGGCGCCCATGGCGCTCGCCGATTTCTCGTCGAATACCAGGTACTGCTTCTTGTCCGGCATGAGCATGGTGAAGGTGTTGGTGGCCGCGTCGTAGAGGCCGATGCCGCGGCCGCCCTCCATGCGCACCTTGCCATCCTTGACGTAGAGCTGGGTGGACGGCTGGCCGCTGTCGTTGACGAAGCTCAAGTGCGTGTCGGCCAGCGCCGGCGTGGCGAGCGCGAGCAACACGAGCAGGGTGGATATCCTCAGCATACGCATGCCTCCCAAGAGATGATGTATGGATGGCCGGGGGCGGAGCCGCCATTGTCCCGGCCTACGCTCCATACTATTACCTGCCATTCGGCACGGGTAAAGACCATGCAGGACATGCGCCTTCGGGAGACGGTGGAACGCGCCCTGGGGGAGGCCGCCCGGGTGCGCGGCCCATTCTCTTGGCGGCCGCTCGGAGAGGGTGTAGGCGGCGCGCGTTGGCGGCTCGGCGCGGGCAGCCAGTATTGGTTCGTGAAGGCGGGCGATGCGGAGATGCTCGCGGCGGAGGCGGACGGGCTCGGGGCACTCGCGGCCTGCGGCGCGCTCCGCGTACCCCGGGTGCTGGATGCCGGGGCCGCGGGCGAGGAAGGCTTCCTACTGCTCGAATGGCTGCCGCTGGTGCGCGGCTCTGCGGGGGACGCCGCACGCCTCGGCGAGGCGCTGGTGCGCCAGCACCTCGCGCCGGCGGAGCGCTTCGGCTGGCCGCGGGCGAACTTCATCGGCGCGACGCCCCAGTTCAACACGCCTTCCGGCGATTGGCCCGCGTTCTTCCGCGAACAGCGCCTGGGTTTCCAGTTGCGTCTCGCGGCGGAGAACGGTTACCGCGGAGCACTGCAGACCCAGGGCGCGGAACTCATGGCGGGCCTCTCCGCCTTCTTCGCCGGTTACCAGCCCGCGCCCGCGCTGCTGCACGGTGATCTCTGGGGCGGCAACTGGGGCACGGCGGCGGACTTAGGGCCGGTGGTGTTCGACCCGGCCGTGTACTGCGGCGACCGGGAGGCGGACCTCGCCATGACGGAACTCTTCGGCGGGTACCCTGCAGAGTTCTACGCGGCCTACGAGGCGCACGCACCGCTGGACGCGGGTTATGACGTGCGCCGCGGTCTCTACAACCTCTACCACGTGCTGAACCACCTCAACCTGTTCGGCGAGGGCTATCTCGGCCAAGCGATGGGGATGATGCGGCGTCTGCTCTCTGAATTGCGCTGAAGCGGCTGCAGTCGCTATCCCGGCGACCAGACGCGCACTACCAGACCACTGCGGGCGCCAAATACCGGGGCTGGGTGGGCCGGGTGGCCTCGGGCGCCGGGGGTGGGGTATCCTTGTGCGGTTTTTGACCACCCCGGCCACCGGGGTCCCCTCATCCAGGAGTATCCGTACCATGCGTCAAGGATTCATCGCCGCCATGCTCGGCGTGGCAGCTCTGTTCGTGTTTTCCCCTGCGTATGCCGCCAAGTCCGCGGCTTCCAGCGACGGCCCCAAGATCGGCGTCGTGGACCTGCAGGCGGTGATCGGCAACTCGCACCGCGGCCAGCAGGCCAACCAGGCACTACAGCAGAAGGTGTCTGAGCTCCAGGCCCAGGCCAAGGATCTCGGTGACAAGACCAAGGCCCTCAAGGACCAGCTGGACAAGACCGATGCCAAGGCTTCGAACTACGATGCGCTGAAGAAGCAGTATGACGATTCGGGTGCGGAGTTCCAGGACTTCGTCAACGAGAGCCGCCAGCTCATCGAGCAGCGCCGCCAGGAGCTGTTGCAGCCCATCCAGCAGGAACTCATCAAGGTGCTGGGCCAGTTCGCCAAGGACAACCGCTACGACATCCTTCTGAACAAGGATTCCGGCGCGATCTACTCCTCCGATGCCTACGACGCCACCACCGCGGTGACCGAGGCCATGGACAAGGATTGGGCCGCGTTGGAGAAGGCCAACCCCGCCCCGACTCCGGCCCCGGCCGCGAGCACCAAGGGCCCGAGCCGCTGAGCGTGATCCGGCTGCGCGCATGATCGACCTGCGCAGCGACACCGTCACCCGTCCCACCGCCGCCATGCGGGAACGCATGGCGGCGGCGGAGGTCGGCGACGATGTGTTCGG
>DATGHI010000124.1:0-10462 GCA_035308065.1 Gammaproteobacteria bacterium
CTCGGCGAGCGCCTTGGCAGTTCGCCGTATCTCCAACCCGGCACCGCCATCTGGGTGCACGGCGCCTGGGGGACCGGCTGATCGTGGCGGTGAACGACGACGCTTCGGTACAGCGCCTCAAGGGCCCCTCGCGCCCCGTGAACAACGTGGCGAATCGCATGCGGGTGCTGGCGGCGCTGTCCAGCGTGGATTGGGTGGTGCCGTTCTCCGAGGACACCCCGGAGCGGCTCATCTGCAGGCTCCTCCCGGACGTGCTGGTGAAGGGCGGCGACTACAAGGCCGAGGACGTGGCCGGTTACGGCTGCGTCAAGAAGAACGGCGGCGAAGTGCGCATCCTGCCGTTCGTGGATGGCGTGTCCACGACCAATGTGATCAAGAGCATCAAACAGAAGTCCTGAGCCTCCATTGCGCTTTTTCTACACCCTAGCCCTTCTTTTCCTCATGCCGTTCGTCTTCATCTGGTTCGCCTGGCGCGCGTTACGCCAGACGGGTGCGCCGGACAAGCTCGGCGAGCGCCTTGGCAGTTCGCCGTATCTCCAACCCGGCACCGCCATCTGGGTGCACGGCGCCTCGGTGGGCGAGATCCGCGCTGCCGCGCCCCTGGTGCAGGCCCTTCACCGCAAGTATCCAGACCGGCCGCTCCTGGTCACCACCTTCACCGCCACCGGCCGGCGCCACGCCCGGCAGCTTTTCGGCGACCGGGTGGTGGTCTCGCTCATGCCCTACGACTTGCCGTTCTTCGTCAGTCGCTGGCTCAATTGCACCCGGCCGGCGGTGGGCGTGATCCTGGAGACGGAGATCTGGCCCAACCTCTACGCCGCCTGCGCCAAGCGCGGCGTCCCGCTGCTGCTCCTGAGTGCGCGCATGTCGGAGCGCGCCTTCGAGCGGTATTCCAAGTTCACCTTGCGCTCCCTCGCCCGAGGCGCGCTCGCCCGGGTGAAGCTCATCGCCGTCCAGACCGAGGCGGATGCCGCCCGCTTCCGGGCCCTGGGCGCGGGCGATTCCCAGCTTTCGGTCATGGGCAACCTCAAGTTCGACATCCAGGCGGGGCCGGACGTCGCCGAGGCGGGCCAGGCCCTGCGCCAGAGGATCTTCGGCAAGGCAGGGGTGTGGGTGGCGGGCAGCACCCGCGAGGGCGAGGAGCCGCTGCTGCTCGCCGCGTTCCGCCAGGTGCTCAAGAGCCAGCCCAACAGCATCCTGGTGCTGGCACCGCGTCACCCTGAGCGGGCCAACGCCGTAGCCGCCGCCGTCACCGCCGCCGGTTTCGGCTTCCGCCGCTTGAGCGCCGGCGAAGTGCCGCTCAAGCCCGGCGAGGTGTTGCTGGTGGACGTGCTCGGCCAGCTCATGAGGTTCTTCGCCGCCGGTGACGTGGCCTTCGTGGGCGGCACCCTGGTGCCCGTCGGCGGCCACAATCTGCTGGAACCCGCCGCCTTGGGCCTGCCGGTGCTGGTGGGGCCGCATCTCGCCAACGTGCGCGACGTGGCGGAGATGATGCAGCAAGCGGGCGTGCTCACCCCGGTGCAGGATGCGGATACGCTCGCCGCCGCCGTGGCCTGGTTGCTGGGCAATCCCGCCATGCGCAGGAGCGTGGGCGAGATGGCACGTACCCAGGTCATGCAGAACCGCGGGGCCCTGGACCGGGCCCTGGAACTCGTCAAAGCCCAGCTGGGGCGCCGCCAATAAAAACGCCCGGCGTCGGCCGGGCGTCTCAATCTTCAGCTCTCTGGATTTCTTGCTTATTTGGGCGGTGGCGTCTCCGCGGGTAGCGTGGACGTGCCCGCCGCCGGAGCGGTCGTGGTCGGAGCCGTGGTGCCGGCTGCGGGCGCGGTGACCGCCGGGGCGGCAGTGGTGCCAGCCGGAGCGGAGGTGCTGGCGGCCGCGGGGGCCGCCATGGTACCGGCTGCCGGGGTGCCCATGTCGAGGCCGCCGGTGTCCATGGGCAGGTTCGGGACCTTCACCTGCATCAGGGTGTTGATCTGCTTGATGTCGTTCTCGGTCAGGATGCCCGCTGCCTGCTTCAACTGCAGCAGACTCTCCAGATAGGTATAGCGGGCGTTTGAGAATCCCGTCTGAGCGGTGAGCAAGTTCTGGCGGGCGGTCAGCACATCCACGATGGTGCGGGTGCCCACTTCCATCCCGGTCTCGGTGGCGTCCATTGAGGTCTGGTTGGACTTCACCGACTGCTTCAGAGCCTGCACCTGGGAGATGCCGGTGAGCACCCCCAGGAAGGCGGTGCGCGCCTGCTGTTCTGTGTGGCGACTCACGAGCTTCACGTCGTCCATGGCCGCGTCGTACTGGCGTTCCGCCTGGCTTACCTGCGCCTGGGTGCCACCGCCCTCGAACAGCGGGATGGAGAGCTGCAGCATGGCAGTGTTGCCGCTGATGTCTTGGAGGCTGCCTACTTCCGTGCCGGCGAGGGCCGTCACTTGCTCATTGGTGTTCTTGGTGTGGGAGAGCGTGAGCCCCAGGGTGGGCAAGTGGCCGGCGCGCTTGATGCCGACATTGGCTGAGGCCGCGTCGGCCGCGGACTGGGCCGCCAGCAGGTTCGGATTCTGCTTCATGGCCTGGTCCACCCACTGCTGGGCGGTGGAGGGCTCCGGGCTGCGCAGGGGCATGTCGACGCTCGGTTCCATCAACTCGCCGGCCTGTTGGCCGGTGATGGCGCGCAACTGCTCCTCAGTGGTGGTCACCTGCTGCTGGGCCGTGATCTCATTGGCCACGGACTGATCGTAGGCTGCCTGGGCGTTCTCGACGTCGGTGATGGCGCTCATGCCCACCTCGTATTTCTCCTTGGCCTGCTCCAGCTGTTTGCTGAGCGCCTCCTTGGCGGCGTGGTCGGCGGCCAGGGTGTCGCGGGCGTTGAGTACGTTGAAATAGGCGGTGGCGGTGCGCTGGATCAGGTCTTCTTGTGCGGCGGTGAACTGGGCCTCTGCCTGGGCCACCTGGGCGTCCGCCTGATCGATGGCCTGCCAGGCCGCCCAGTTGAAGATGGGCTGGGTGAGCTGGGCCGAATATTGGGTGTTATAGGTGCGGAAGCTGGCACTGGCTTCGATGTAGGAGTTGGTGGTCGGGTCGTAGGTCAGCGGGATCTGGCCGCTGGAATGCTGCACCTGGCGCGAGCCGTTCAGGCTGATGTTCGGCAGGTAGCCGGCCCGGGCGATGGCCTTGTTCTCCGTCTGGGCCTGGTAGTTGGCCTCGGCCTGGAGGAAGGTGGGGTCATTCTGGACCGCCAGCTGGTAGATGTCCCAAAGGTCCGCAGCTTGGGCCTGGGCGCTGCCCGTGAGGGCGGCGCCGATCATGAGAGCGAGGGTCGTCTTACGCATAGGTCGCATCCATTGGGTAAGTGTTGTAGTCAAATATAACACCATATCTCCGGTCTGGCAAGCCCCTGAAACCAGGGGGTCTGGCCTCTCAATACCGGGACAGGCGGGGATCCAGCTCGGCCGCCCAGGCGTCTATCCCACCCTTCAAGTTGGCTACCTTGCCGAAGCCCTTGGAGGTCAGGAACGTCGCCACCTGCTGGCTGCGCGAGCCGTGATGGCACATGACCACATAGACCCGCCCGGAGTTCAATTCCGGGAACCGCTCCGGGATCTGGCCCATGGGGATGTGAAGCGAGCCCTCCACGTGCACCTGGGCGTATTCCCATGGTTCCCGCACGTCCAGGAGCGTGGCGCCGTCCTTGAGGAGGGCCTGGGCGCCGGCCGGGTCCACTTGGAAGATTGCGGCCATCAGAACCGGAACACGCGGGGCGCGGCGGCGTTCTTGAGGGCCGGCAGGTCGGTCTCGAAGAGGCCCACCTGGGTCCAGGCGTCCTCGGCGGTGCGGGTCACGAGCAGGGCTTCCATCACCGGCGAGCCTCCCACTATCACGAACAGCCGCCCGCCTACGGTGAGGCGCTCGGCGAAGGAGGAGGAGTAAGCCGGCAGGGAGCCGGTGACGGCGATGGCGTCATAGCGCTGCGCCAGCCATTCGAGCTTGGTGCCGTCGCGGGTCTCGACTTTCACGTTCTTGAGCCCCAGCCCCTTCAGGGTCTTGCCGGCGTCCTCGATGAAATCCGGATGGATGTCCACCGACAGCACTTCGCGACTGAGCTTCGAGAGACAGGCGGCGAAATAACCGCTGCCGGTGCCGATCTCCAGCACGCTCTCGCCGGGCTGCGGGTCCAGTGACTGCAAAGCGCGGCCTTCCACCTGGGGCGACATCATCACCTCGCCGTGGGGCAGGGGGATCTGCGTGTCGGCGTAGGCCAGGTTGCTGAACGCCTCGGGCACGAACTTGTCCCGCGGCAGCGCGTCGAACACCGCGAGGATGCGCGGATCCAGCACGTGCCAGGCACGGATCTGCTGGTGGACCATCTGGGTGCGGGCGGCGGGGATATCCATGGGATTTTCTGCGGGAAAACCGGTGCCGGAGGCTGCAAAGGTTAAGCGCTTCGGCCGTCCGAGGCAAGGAAAACTGTCACCGACGCGGCCTTACAAATGTCAGGGGAAACCGCCGACAGGCCGGGAACTGCTGCGTTTTCAGCGGGAGGTATAATGACGGCGGAAGCTGGGGGTGCCTCGCGAGAGGCTGAGAACACACCCTTGGAACCTGGCCCATCGGTCCAGCGGTTACCGGACACAAAGTCGGACACCGCGCGGACACCACCGGCGAGGGAATGCTTCGCGGAAGGATGCTTTCCGACCGCCATGTATTCCCCCGTCGCAAGACGAGGAATCGAGCATGAGCGCCGTCCCCGAAGAATTCGTCCGCCGCACCCAAGCCCTCACCGAAGAAGCCACGCGGCCCTTCGCCAATTCCCGCAAGGTCTACGTGCCGGGCAGCCGTGCCGGCCTGCGCGTGCCCATGCGCGAGATCGCGCTCACCGACACGCCCGCCATGTTCGGCGCCGAAAAAAATGGGTCGTTTTATACCTACGACACCTCCGGCCCCTACACCGATCCGGATGCGCACATCGACTTGCTTAAGGGCCTGGCAGCCCTGCGGGCGGGATGGATCGAGGAGCGGGGTGACTCTGAGACGCTCGTCCAGCCCACCTCGGAATTCATGCGCCGGCGCGAGGCGGACCCGAAGCTCGCCCATATGCGCTTCGAGCGGCAACGCCAGGTGCGCCGAGCCAAATCGGGTGCCAACGTGAGCCAGATGCACTACGCCCGGCGCGGGATTGTCACGCCGGAGATGGAATTCATCGCGATACGCGAGAATCAGCGTCTCGATCAGATAAAGGACGCGGGTTTGCTGAAACGGCATCCGGGTGAGAGATTTGGCGCGAGGTTGCCGGCGTTCATCACGCCGGAGTTCGTGCGGGACGAGGTAGCCCTGGGGCGCGCCATCATCCCCAACAATATCAACCACCCGGAAAGCGAGCCCATGATCATCGGCCGCAACTTCCTGGTGAAGATCAACGCCAACATCGGTAACTCCGCGGTCACCTCCGGCATCGCCGAGGAAGTGGAGAAGCTTGTGTGGGCCACCCGCTGGGGCGCGGACACGCTCATGGATCTCTCCACCGGTAAGCACATCCACGAGACCCGGGAGTGGATCATCAGGAACGCCCCCATCCCCATCGGCACCGTGCCCATCTACCAGGCCCTGGAGAAGGTGGACGGCAAGGCCGAAGAACTCACCTGGGAGATCTTCCGGGACACGCTTATCGAGCAGGCGGAGCAGGGGGTGGATTACTTCACCATCCATGCCGGTGTGCGCCTCGCTTATGTGCCGCTCACGGCCAAGCGCGTCACCGGCATCGTCTCCCGCGGTGGCTCCATCCTCGCAAAGTGGTGCCTCTCCCATCATAAGGAGAACTTCCTCTACACCCACTTCGAGGACATCTGCGACATCATGAAGACCTACGACGTGGCCTTCTCCCTGGGGGACGGCCTCAGACCCGGCTCCATCGCCGATGCCAACGACGAGGCCCAGTTCGCAGAGCTGGATACCCTCGGGGAATTGACGCAGATCGCCTGGAAGCACGACGTGCAGACCATGATCGAGGGGCCGGGCCACGTGCCCATGCAATTGATCAAGGAGAACATGGACCGGCAATTGAAGGTCTGCCACGAGGCGCCGTTCTATACCTTGGGCCCCCTCACCACCGACATCGCCCCGGGCTACGACCACATCACCAGTGCCATCGGCGCCGCCATGATCGGCTGGTTCGGCACCGCCATGCTCTGCTACGTGACGCCGAAGGAGCACTTAGGGTTGCCGGACAGGAACGACGTGCGGGACGGCATCATCGCTTACAAGATCGCGGCCCATGCGGCGGACCTCGCCAAGGGCCATCCCGGTGCCCAGGCCCGGGATAACGCGCTCTCCAAGGCCCGCTTCGAGTTCCGCTGGGAGGACCAGTTCAACCTGGGGCTCGACCCGGAGAAAGCCAAGGAATTCCACGACGAGACCCTGCCGAAGGAGGCCGCCAAGCTGGCGCACTTCTGCTCCATGTGTGGGCCCCATTTCTGCTCCATGAAGATCACCCAGGACGTGCGCGAGTACGCGGAGAAGGGGATGGCGGAGAAGTCCAAGGAGTTCCTGGAGCAGGGTGGCGAGGTCTACAAGCAGGGCTGAACCCTTTGGCAGGATCCGTGGGGTCCTTGTCATCCCAGCTAACAGGCCTATGGCTATAGTTCCCGGCAAGTACACCACTGCCGGGGTCTCTCGCCATGCTGCGACTATTTCTCGTCCTATTACTGGCCTTGGGCGGCGCGCCCATCACCTGCGCCGCGGATACCGCTGACCATCTCACTCCCCCCGAGCACGGCACCATCAAGGTGGCCTTTGTGCTGAGCGAAGGTGCAACCGTGATCGATTTCGCCGGCCCGTGGGAGGTGTTCGATAACGTGATGCTGGACGGTCATGGCGACGACATGGACGCCAGCATGCCTTTCGAGCTCTATACGGTGGGTCCGTCCACGGCGCCCATCCATACCAGTGGCAGCCATCACGTGGGCTTGACCATCACGCCGGACTACAGTTTCGCGGACGCCCCCACCCCTGACATCGTGGTGATCGGCGCCCAGAGCGGTGGCCCGGGCCTGAGCCAGTGGCTGCAGAAGGTGCATGCGCAGGATCACATCATCATGTCCGTCTGTACCGGGGCCTTCAAAGTTGCGAAAGCGGGCCTCTTCGACGGCCTGCCTGCCACCACTCACCACGCCTTCTTCGACCAGTTCAGCAGCCAGTTCCCCAAGGTGAAGCTGGTGGAGTCGGTGCGCTATGTGCAGGCGAGTCCCACGCTCTTCAGCGCCGGGGGCCTCAGCTCCGGTATCGATCTGGCGCTGCATGTAGTGGATGAGTACTACGGTGAAGCAGTGGCGCAGAAGACCGCGGACTACATGGAGTACCAAGGCACCGGCTGGAAGACCAATGTGGGCGTGGCAGCACCCCCGCCTGTAGTCGTGCACCAGGATTGGAAGGGCGACACTGCCGCAGGTGCCGCCCTCCTGCTGCATGTGACTTTAGCTAAAGGTAGTTATTCAGCGCTCCTGGATAGCGCTTCCCAGGGGGTGACGGGCGCACCGACCAGCGTCAAGTTGGATGGCGACCACGTGGATCTGGCCTTCGATATCCCGGGGCATCCGGCCACGTTCAGCGGCGTCGCCAACGACGCGGGGAACGTACTGACCGGGACCTATACCCAGGATGGCAAGTCATCCCCGCTCACACTGATGAAGCAACCCTGAGGCCGAGTCGCGCCGCCGCCGTTCAGGTGGTCGCGCCGCGGAAGCGCTCCCGGTAGTCGCTGGGCGGGATACCCAGTTCGGCGATGAAGCAGCGCCGCATGGTCTCCTGGGTGCCGAACCCGCAACGGCGTGCAACTTGCGAGACCTGCAGATCGTTCTCCTCCAGCTTGCGACGCGCCGCTTCCAGCCGGATCTTCGACACATAGGCCGCCGGAGTCATGCCGACGCTGGCGGTGAAGCGGCGGGCGAAGTTGCGTTCGCTCATGGCCACGCGCGAGGCGAGCTTGGGGATGGACAGGTCCTGCTGCAGATGTTCCAGCATCCAGAGCTGCAGTTCTCGCAGCTTGTCGTCTTCGCTGAACTGGGCCGCCAGCTGCGCGCTGAACTGGGATTGCCCGCCGGGGCGCTTCAGGAACATCACCAGCATCTGCGCCGTCGCGAGAGCCACCGGCTGGCCCCAGTCTTCCTCCACCATGGCCAGGGCCATGTCGATGCCGGCGGTGATGCCGGCGGAGGTGTAGATGTTGCCGTCACGCACGTAGATCGCATCCGGCTGCACGTGCACGGAGGGGCCGAGGCGCAGCAGGTGATCAATATCGTCCCAATGGGTGGTGGCTGAACGGCCATTCAGTAATCCGGTCTTGGCCAGGATCAGGGCACCGTTGCAGACCGAGCCGAGCCGTATGACCCTGGGTGCGAGCCGGCGTATCCAGCGCAGCACGCCTTCGTCTTCCATCACCTTGAAACAGCCCATGCCGCCGGCGATCAGCAGCGTATCGGCAGTGGTGATGTCCTTGTAGCTGCGCTCCGCCACCAGCTGCACGCCGGAGGATGTGGCGAAGGGTCCGGGCTTTAGTCCCACCAGTTCCACGCTGTAGGCGGGCACCCGGCTAATGCCCCGGTCGCGCAGCAGGCGCGAACTGCGGGCGAAGGCTTCCAGGGGACCGGTGATGTCCAGCATCTGAGCGTCGGGATAGCCGAGCATCACCACCCGGTGGGTGCGGTCTTGGGATCGGGCTGTGATCTTGCTTGGCATGGCGGGAGTATGGGTAGCCGGCGTCTTTGCCGAAAAGACAAATATCCCACAGATCCTGCCACCCTGTCTGGGACTTGCGGCGCTTCCGCTAGACTCGCCCTATGAGAAGGCTCATCGACCTCAGCCACAGTCTTGAGCACGGCATGATCACCTACAAGGGTCTGCCGGCGCCCATCGTCTGCGATTTCCTCTCCCGCGAAGCGTCCAAGGCCAAATATTCCGCCGACACCACTTTCCAGATCGGCAAGATCGAGATGGTGGCCAACACCGGAACCTACGTGGACGCGCCGTTCCACCGTTACGAGCAGGGCAAGGATCTCTCGGAACTACCCCTCACATCCCTGGTGGATCTGGAGGGCCTGGTGTTCCACACCAAGGAGCGGTCCAACGGGCCTGAGATATTCGGTAAGGCGAAGGTCAGAAGCAAGGCGGTGCTGGTGCACACGGGTTGGGCCAAGCACTGGCGCACGGATCACTATTTCGAGGACCATCCTTTTCTGACTGAGGCTGCGGCACTCTGGCTCAAGGACCAGGGCACCGCCTTCGTGGGCATCGATTCCCCGAACATCGACAGCACTGCTACCGGCGAGCGGCCGGTGCATACAGTGCTGCTGGGGGCGGACATCCCCATCTGCGAGCATCTGTGCAACCTGGAGCAACTGCCAGACTCCGGCTTCCGCTTCCACGCGGCGCCGGTCAAGGTTAAGGACATGGGCACTTTCCCAGTCCGCGCGTATGCGGTCTTGCCGGCCTAATTTGAGCCATAGGAGACGATATGCCCAAGCAAATCATCCATAGTGACAAGGCGCCGAAATCCCTGGCCGGCTACAGCCAAGCCGTGAAAGCAGGCGGATTCATCTTCGTCTCTGGACAAGGCCCTTTCGATGCTAGCGGGAACGTGGTGGGCGAAACCATCCAGGAGCAGACACGGCAATGCCTGAACAACGTCCAGGCCATCCTCGCCGCCGCGCACAGTTCCATGGATAAGGTGGTGAGCGCCACTTTCATTCTCGCCGAGGAGAGCGATTTTCCAGGCATGAACGAGGAGTGGGGGCGATGGTTCCCCAAGGAGCCGCCGGCACGGCAAGGGGCGAAGCTTCCCATCCGTCCAAAAGGAATGAAGGTTTCAATCGCGGTCATCGCGGAGGCCTAGATCAGGCGCTGGTGAACGGCATGGGGACGTTCCCGGTCAGAGCGTATGCAGTGCTAAGCTGATTTCTCGCCGGAGGATAAGAAGAAAAACATGGCCGAAATCCTCGCCTTCCTGGTTGAACTGTTGCTGGAAATCTTGGCGGGCGTCGTCACCGACCGACCCACCTACCGCTTCGAGAATCTCAAGCGCGGTCTCACCCCTCTGGTCTGTGTAGTGTTATTTCTCGCCGGGGCGGGGCTGGGGGCGCTGTCGTTACGCTTTGCGCCGGCACTATCCATCCATGTGACATGGCTGCGGCTCGTGAATCTTCTGACGGCACCGCTCTTGTCCGGCTATGCAGCGGTGACGCTGGCGCGCTTCTATCAGGAGCGCGGGCGGCAGGGTCTGGTGCCGAGGCACCATTTCTTCTATGCCTTCAGCACCTGTCTCGGCATCGTCCTGGCTCGCCTGTTGCTCGGACTGTACCGATAACCAATCGAAGGCCTATTCCATGTCTTCCGGTTCAGAGCCCGAGATGTATTCGTGGGCGTCCGCTTCCTTCGACAGCAGCACGCCTTCCTGCTCGAAACCCGGCACGGGCTTTGGCTG
>DATGHI010000125.1:0-4430 GCA_035308065.1 Gammaproteobacteria bacterium
AAGCCGCGGCGCCGGCAGTTAAATCTCCGGGTCGGGGATAGGCGCCGGGACCGTCTTCAGCCGCGTGCCAAGCCGCTGTGCTTGAGGCCGTAGGCGAAATAGATCGCCACGCCGAGCAGCATCCACCCGGTGAAACTCACATAGGTCTCCGTCGGCAGACCGTAGATCAGCCAGGCCGAAAAACCCATCCCCAGGAGCGGCACCAGCGGCACGAAGGGCACACGGAAGCTGCGCTTGAGCTCGGGCCGCGCACGACGCAGCACCAGGATGGCGCCGCAGATCACCACGAAGGCGCCCAGCATACCGACGTTCACCAGCCGCGCCACCGTGGCGAGCGGGAAAAACCCCGCGGACAAGGCCGTGACGGCGCCGAGGATCAGGGTCGCCCGGTGCGGCGTGCGAAAGCGCGGATGCACGCCGGAGAACCAAGCCGGCAAGAGGCCGTCCCGGGAGAGCGCGAAACCGATGCGCGCGCCCGCGAGCATGTTGGCGAACAGCACGCTAGTGATGCCGGTCACCGCCGCCGCCGAGACCGCCACCATCACCCAGGAGAGACCGATGGCGGTGAACGCGTTGGCCACCGGCGCCGCGTTGTTGAGGGTGGAGGAAGGCACGATACCCGTGAGCACCAGCGACAGCGCGAGATAGAGCACCATGGCGATGCCTAGGGACAGCACCACCGCCCAGGGCAGGTCCCGCTGCGGGTCCTTCGCCTCCTCCGCCGCTGTGGTCAAGGTGTCGTAACCGAACACCGCGAAGAACACCACCGCCGCTCCTGCGAGCACGCCGCTGAACCCGAACGGCATGAAGGGCGACCAGTTCGCGGGCTTGATATAGAACACGCCGGCGAGGATGACCAGCAGCACCCCCGCGATCTTCACCGCCACGATGGCGGTGTTGAAGCGCGCGCCCCATTCGGTGCGCACAGTCAGCAGTCCCGCGATGGCGAGAGCCACCAGCGCGGCGATCACGTCGAACTCATGTCCCGGACCGCTGCCGGCGGCGCCTTGTGCCCACGCTGGCAAGTGGACGCCAGCGGCACCCAAAAGCGCCTGCACGTAGCCCGACCAGCCGGCGGCCACCACCGCGACGATCAGGGCGTAACAGAGCAGCAAGTCCCAACCCAGGAGCCAGGCGGCGAATTCCCCCAGCACCGCATAACCGTAGGTGTAGGCGCTACCACTCACGGGGATCATGCCCGCGAACTCGGCGTAGCAGAGCGCCGCGGCGCCACTGGCGATGCCAGCGAGGATGAAGGACAGCGTCACCGCGGGCCCCGCCTGGGTGGCTGCCACGACACCGGTCAAGACGAAGATGCCCACGCCGATGATGCCGCCCAGGCCGATGGCCGTGAGCTGCCACAAGCCCAGCACGCGCCGGAAGTGGCGGCTCTCCCCCGCCTCCTGCTGAAGCTGTTCTACGGATTTGCGCCTTGAAAGCTGCGCTAGGTTTGTCATAGAGCCTCGCGTTATTTGCCCATGCAGAAACTGGAGAAAATCTTTCCAAGCAAATCTTCGCTCGTGAACTCGCCGGTGATCTCGCTGAGACAGAGCTGAGCGAGCCGTAGCTCCTCCGCCAGCAATTCCCCCGCCCCCGCTTGCGCGTGACCCGCTGCTTCATCCAGATGCTCGCGCGCACGCGAAAGAGCATCGATGTGGCGACGCCTGGCGCTGAAGCTGTCCTCGCCCAGCTGGGTGAAGCCCGCCACCTGCTTCAAGTGTTCCCGCAACAAGTCCATGCCATCGCCGGTGCCGGCGGAGAGCCAGAGGCTATCTATCCCGTCCAGTTCGTCCTCCGCCGGCGTCTGGCCCGTCAAGTCGATCTTGTTGTAGAGCACCGTCACCGGGAGTTCCGCCGGCAGAGCGTCTACGATGTCCTGGTCCTCGGGTGTGAGTCCCTG
Source organism: Gammaproteobacteria bacterium (assembly GCA_035308065.1). GTDB lineage: Bacteria > Pseudomonadota > Gammaproteobacteria > Natronospirales > REEB76 > DASUBN01. The sequence goes on from DATGHI010000125.1 coordinate 1,901, forward strand.
GGTCGCATCCACCACCAGTAGCACGCGGTCCGCCTGTTGCATCTCGCGCCAAGCGCGGCGCACCCCCTCCTCCTCCACCGCGTCGCCGCTCTTCCGCAACCCCGCCGTGTCCGTGAGGTGCAGCGGCAGGCCGTCGAGGCTCACGTGCTCCCGCAAGAGATCGCGGGTGGTGCCGGGGATCTCGGTGACGATGGCGGCCTCGTGCCCCGCGAGGCGGTTGAGTAAGCTAGACTTGCCGGCGTTGGGCCGGCCGGCGATCACTACCGTCAGGCCTTCCCGCAAGAGACTCCCTTGCCGTGCGGCGGCGCTCAAGGCCTCGAAGTCCACCATGATGGCACCGAGCTTGCCCGCCACGTCCCCTTCGCTCAGGAAATCCACTTCCTCGTCCGGAAAATCGATGGCGGCCTCCACGTAAGTGCGCAGGCCCGTGATGCTCGCCACCAGGAAATGCACCCGCGCCGAGAACTCGCCGTTCAAGGAACGCATGGCGGCCCGCGCGGCCTGGGCAGTGCCGCTGTCGATGAGGTCGGCGACGGCCTCCGCCTGGGCGAGATCCAGCTTGTCGTTGAGGAAAGCTCGCTCCGAGAACTCACCGGGCCGGGCGAGCCTCGCGCCGAGCGCGAGCGCCCGTCGCAGGATGAGGTCCAAGACCACCGGCCCGCCATGGCCGTGGAATTCGACGACGTCCTCGCCGGTGAAGGAGCGCGGCGCGGCGAAGAAGAGCAGGAGCCCCGTGTCCAGGAGCGCGCCCTCCTCGTCCCGGAATTCCCGCAAAACGATGCGCCCCGGTTCCGGCACGGCGCCTGTGATCTCCGTGGCGATATTCGGAGCCTTGGGGCCCGAGACCCGCACGATGCCGATGCCGCCGCGGCCCGGGGGCGTGGCGATGGCAGCGATGGTCTCGCGGGTATCGGCCATGGTTTGTGTAATAGGCGGCCCGGATTCAGACTCTGGGAATCATAACGTCAAACCGGAACCTCCCCATGCCCGGCACCCCCGTCCGCTTCCGCAACCCGGCCGGCCAGACGCTCGCCGGCCGCCTCGACACGCCTCCCAACGGCAAGCCCCGCGCCTACGCGCTCTACGCCTCCTGCTTCACCTGCGGCAAGGACGTGCGCGCCGCCGTGAACATCGGCCGCGCACTGGCGCGGGAAGGCATCGCCACCCTGCGCTTCGACTTCGCGGGCTTGGGCGAGAGCGAGGGCAGCTTCGCTGATACCACGCTCTCCACCAACGTGGCCGACCTCAAGGCCGCGGCGGAGTTCCTGGCGCGGGAGCACGAGGCGCCCAAGATCCTAGTGGGCCATTCCCTAGGGGGAGCGGCAGTGCTGGAAGCGGCCAAAGACATCGCGAGTTCCGTGGCGGTAGCCACCATCGGCGCGCCGGCGAACCCGGAACACGTGGCGGGCCTCTTGGGCGCGGCCCGCGAGACCATCGAGGAGCAAGGTGAGGCGGACGTGGTGCTGGTGGGCCGCAGCTTTCATTTCAAGAAGACCTTCCTGGACGACCTCGCCCACCACCCCTGGCGCGAGAACCTGCGCGGCTTGCGCAAGGCGCTCCTGGTGTTCCACTCCCCCGCCGACCGCACCGTGGACATCAGCAACGCCGCCGACATCTTCGGCGCTGCGCTGCACCCCAAGAGTTTCGTGAGCCTGAACGAGGCGGATCACTTGCTCACGAAGGAGACGGACTCGGAATACGTGGGTCTGATCCTCGGCGCCTGGGCCAGCAAGTACCTGGGCGAACTCGGCATGCAGCCGCTCTCGAGCCCCGCCCAGGACGGTGAGGTGCTCGCCCACATCGGCGAGGAGCATTACCGCACCGACATCTACGCCGGTCCCCACCGGCTCACCGCGGACGAACCCAAAGACGCCGGTGGCACCGACACCGGCCCCAATCCCTACGGTCTCCTGACCGCCGCGCTCGGTGCCTGCACCACCATCACGGTGCGCATGTACGCCGACCGCAAGCAGTGGCCGCTCAAGGGCCTGAAGGTGCGCCTCAGCCACGACAAGATCTACGCCCGGGACTGCGAGGAATGCGAGACCAAGGAAGGCAAGGTGGACAGCTTCGAGCGGGTGTTGGAACTGGAGGGGGACCTCACGCCGGAGCAGCGCCAGCGACTCCTGGAGATTGCCGACAAGTGTCCGGTGCACAACACGCTCAGCCACGTGTCGCGCATCGTCACGCGCCTCAAGGACTGACGCTCGCCGCATGCGGCGTGGGCGGGGCGGACAGGGATGTTCGCCCGAGGTTATGAGCGAAGCAGGACAGCGCAGCGAAATAGCCGTATCAGCCCTTCTTCGATTCTCTCGCTATAAGGTTGTTGATGTAGCGCTGCTGGGCGATGCTGATGATGGAGTTCGCCAGGTAATACAACACCAAGCCCGACGGCAGCACCATGTAGAAGAGCAAGAGCGCCAGAGGCATGAACTTCATCATCATGGCCTGGGTCTTGTCCGCGGGCTGCGGCTGCAGATGCGTCTGGATGAACATGGCTGCGCCGTACACCACCGGCAGCACGTAGAAC
>DATGHI010000126.1:0-2306 GCA_035308065.1 Gammaproteobacteria bacterium
TGCGCTTCACCCACCTGTTCCCGGCCATCGGCACCATGGAGGACAAGACCCGCCGCCGGGTGGTGGTGCTGATGCTCTTGTTCCTGACGGTGCTGGCCTGCATCGAGGCGAGCCTCGGGTTCATGCGCAACCTGCTGGCCGCAGACAAGGAAGCGCTGATCCGGGAGCTGGCGGGCGGCGCGGTGTCCACGTCGGCCGTGCTGGAATACCGCTGGCTGCCGTCGCTGGCGCAGATGGTGCTCGGCTTCATCCTGCCCTTCCTGCTGGCCTGGGCGGCGATCCCGCTGGAGATGTTCGTGCATTCCGGGCGCACGGTGGCGGGGCTCGCTTCGGCGTCGGCGTTGCGCTTCGGGGCGTTCTGCCTGAGGTTCCTCGGCAACTTCTTCGATTCCCTGAGCCGGCTCCTGGTGGCGTTCTATGACGCGCTGGTCTCGCCGATGCTCTTGGGGGAACGCTGGGTGACCGGGTACCGGGCCGCCCACGCCCACAGCCCCAAGAAACCCGCGTGAGGAGGCCCGCCATGAGACGCTTGTTCATCGCACTCGCCGCCACGCTGACGCTCCTCGGCGGCTGCACCGACACCGGCGGCAAGCACGCCCGCGCCGTGTACGTGCTGCTGGACGTGTCCGGGAGCTACAACGACAATCTGGACCAAGCCAACCCGGTCATCAACTACCTGCTGGGCACCCTGGTGAGCGGGGACTCCCTGATCGTGGGCAAGATCGACAGCGGCAGCTTCACGGAGAAGGACGTGGTGGGTCGGGTGACCTTCGATGACCGCCCGTCGGTGGCCAACGAACAGAAGCGCGCGTTCCGGGCGCGGCTGGACGAGTTCTTCAAGGACCGGCACCCGAGCGCCAGGACCGACGTGAGCGGCGCGCTGCTGCAGGCCGCCCAGACGCTGGACGAGACCAACGCGGGGCACCGCTACATCATGGTGTTCTCGGACCTGGAGGAGGATCTACCCAAGGGCTACGTGCGCAAGTCACGCCTGCCTTTCGAGGGGGCGGAAGTGGTGGCGGTTGACGTGGCCAAGCTGCGCACCGACAACATCAACCCGCAGAACTACGTGGACCGGCTCGAGCACTGGAAGCGGGTGGTGGCGGACAACGGCGGCCGCTGGCAGGTGGTGAACGACCCGGACCACCTGGATACCTTGCTCAATTAGAGTTTCAACCGCATCTCCCGGCGAGGGTCCCCTCCGGGATCAGAAGGCTCATTTGATCTCGTCGCGCCGCGCCGCACCTTCCCAGTCCTTGGGCCTCAGGTGCTTCGATTCGTACAGCACGTAGCTGTAATAGTAGACGTAGTAACCCGCCAGCATGAAGAAGGTGAGGAAGGTCAGCGGGTGGAGGTATCCGTTGGCCTGGCCGAACTCGCCGATGCCGGGGGTAGTGTCGACCGTGGACGTCGAAAACAGCGAATGGGAGGTGGTGACGAAGCGGTAGATGATGCGTGCGATGAACAGAGCCGAGACCACCATGCCGGCATAGGTGTGTGGGATGTAATGCAGTGCGCCATCCACTTTCTCGAAGCGGGTGTGCTTCGCGCCCCATACTCCCAGGCTCACGCCGACGGCGCTGCCCAACACCAGGAACACAGCCAGCTTCCAGGAGAAGAGCGCGGGGACGAGCAGCAGCGTGGCGAGCACCGAGAGGATCACGATGCGGAACATCATTCTCTTGGGGCGTAGCGGCTGACGGCCGAACAGGCGGCGGAAACGGCGATAGAAGATGAATAGCACCAGACCGACGGTGGCGGCCTGGGCTAAGAAATGGTTGATGTCCATGTTCATTCCGGTCCCTTTGTACCTCAGGCGTCTTCGGATTGGAGCAAGAGGTCGATGCCTTCCGGCGTCGCCACGCGGATGGCGCCGGTCTCATTGTGGGGGTCGAGGCCCCTCATCTCCAAGAGGGCGTGGGCCGCGTCCAGGTCCGGGTTGGCGAACACCAGGGTCGCGCGCGCGCGCCGGCCCGCCTGTACTAGCGCGAGATTGATGCCGGCCCAGGAGGCCTGGGCGGAGGCGCCGTCGGCCGCTATCTCGACGATGAGCCCGAGGGATTCCCAGAAACGCGCGCTGGCGGCGAGGTCGCTCACCGGCAGGCTGTATTCCAGGAAATAGCCGCAGAGCGAAGCCTTCACATGGGCGGCGTGCACCGGGGAATAGGTGCGCGCTTCCAGGAGCGTTACCAGCCCGCCTTCCGGGTCGCGGAAACCCAACCGGTTGAATTGGTCGAGGCCGATCTCGCAGAAGTCGAACTCGATCCCGAGCGCCTCGAAGCCGGGAACATGATGCCGCAGTTCCT
>DATGHI010000127.1:0-3651 GCA_035308065.1 Gammaproteobacteria bacterium
GCCGATGCCGCACTGCGCCACGGGGTGGAGCGCTTCGTGCTCATCTCCACCGACAAGACCGTGAACCCTACCAACGTCATGGGCACCACCAAGCGGGTGGCGGAACTGTACTGCCAAGCCCTGTCCCGCGACGAGGGCACCCACTTCATCACCACGCGGTTCGGGAATGTGCTGGCCTCCTGCGGCTCTGTGGTCCCGTTGTTCGAGCGCCAGATCGCCGCGGGCGGGCCGGTGACGGTCACGGACCCGGACATCACCCGTTACTTCATGACCATCCACGAGGCCGCGAGCCTGATCCTGCAGGCGGGTGCCATCGGCCGCGGCGGCGAGATCTTCGTGCTGGACATGGGCGAGCCGGTGCGCATCCTCGATCTCGCCGAGAAGCTCATCCAGCTCTCGGGCCTGCGTCCCCACCAGGACATACAGATCGTGTACACGGGACTGCGCCCCGGTGAGAAGATGCACGAGGAGCTGTTCTACACCCGCGAAGAACTGCAGGGCACCACTCACCCGAAACTGCTGCTGGCGAGTTCCGTGCCCGCGGCGCTCGAGGCCATGAGGTCGGACATCGGCCAGCTCTACCAAGCGCTGGGGGCGGCCGACATCGACCGGGCCCGGGGGCTGTTGCGCTCGCTGGTGCCGGAATTCACCCCCCAGGCTGAGAGCGAAGAGCATCGGGGCCGGGCCGCGCTGCGCCTGGTCAAATCGTGAGCCGGCGGGTACGCCGGCTTATAATCACCTTCCCGTAACGCCTTGGTCTTCGAGCCGCGGGCACCCGCGGCCTCCTAATTATATGACAGTTATCCCCTTGGAAGCCCGTCTCGCCGTTGCCTTCAAGGCCTATGACATTCGCGGCCGGGTCCCGGAGGAACTGGACGCGGATGCGGCCTACGGCATCGGCCGGGCGTTCACGGAACTCACTCGGCCGAAGCGGGTGGCGGTGGGCCGCGACTCGCGGCTCACGAGCCCCGAGCTCGCCGCGGCCGTGGCCCGCGGCGTCATAGACGGGGGCGCGGATGTGCTGGACATCGGTCTCTGCGGCACGGAGGAGGTGTATCACGCCGCCTTCAGTCAGGGTCTCGGCGGCGGCATCATGGTCACTGCCAGCCACAACCCCGTCAACTACAACGGCATGAAACTGGTGCGCGAGGACGCCAAGCCGGTGAGCGGCGACAGCGGTCTCTTCGAGATCCGCGACCGGGCCGCGCGCGCTGGGTGGACCAAGGCTACACGCACCGGTCGCCTCGAGGCCCGGAGTCTGCGCCGCGAATACGTGCGGCATCTCCTCACCTATGTGCGGGCCGGTGCGCTCAAGCCGCTCAGGCTCGTCACCAACGCCGGCAACGGTGCCGCGGGACTCGTCATCGACGCTCTCCAGCCGCACCTACCCTTCGAGTTCGTCAAGCTGCAACACGAGCCCGACGGGCGTTTCCCCCATGGCATCCCCAACCCGCTCTTGCCGGAGAACCGCGCGGTCACGGCCGAGGCGGTGCTGAAGCACCGGGCCGATATGGGGATGGCCTGGGACGGGGACTTCGACCGCTGTTTCTTCTTCGACGATGAAGGCGGCTTCGTGGAAGGCTATTACCTAGTGGGCCTCTTGGCCCGCAGTCTGCTCGCGAAGTCCAATGGCGCGAAGATCGTCCACGACCCTCGGCTCACCTGGGGCACCATCGAGATGGTGCGCAAGGCCGGCGGGGTGCCGGTGCAGAGCAAGACTGGCCACGCCTTCATCAAGGAACGCATGCGCCTCGAGGACGCGGTCTACGGCGGCGAGATGAGCGCGCACCACTACTTCCGCGAGTTCCGCTATTGCGATAGCGGCATGATTCCCTGGCTGCTGGTGGCCCAGCTCATCAGCGAGAGTGGCCAGAGCCTGAAGCAGCTGGTGGCAGCCCAGCAGGCGGCGTTCCCCGTGAGCGGCGAGATCAACCGCATGGTGGCGGACGCGGATGCGGTGCTAGCCGCGGTGGAGGCGAAGTACGCGCCCCCCGCGACCCACATGGATCATGTGGATGGGTTGAGCCTGGAATACAAAGACTGGCGCTTCAATCTGCGCAAGTCCAACACCGAGCCTATCCTCCGGCTCAACGTGGAGTCGCGCGGAGATGCCCCGTTGACGCAGCGGAAGACCGCGGAACTGCTGGCCTTCATCGACGGTGCCGGCCGCGCCGCCACGGGGACCGCATGATCGTCCCGGTCATCATTTTCGGCGGCGCCGGCACAAGGCTCTGGCCAGTGTCGCGGGAAGCGCGGCCCAAGCCCTTCATGAAGGTGAAGGACGGACTGACGCTGCTGCAGAGCACGCTGCTCCGTGCTGCCGCCGTGCCCGGCACGGATGAGATCCTCCTGGTCACCAACCACGATTACCACTTCCAGAGCCGCGAGCAGCTGGAGGCCCTGGCCGGCCGGCTCGGCCGCGCTCGTGCCGCCTTTCTGCTGGAGCCGGTGGGACGCAACACCACCGCGGCCGTGGCCATGAGCGCGTTCATGGCCGCCGATCGCCATGGGCCGGAGACCGTGCTCCTGGTGCTGCCCGCGGACCACCTGCTGGAAGATGTACCCGCGTTCGTGCGCGCCGTGGAGGCGGTGTTGCCCGCTGCCGTGGGCGGAGCGTTCGTCACCTTCGGCATCGTGCCCACAGGTCCCGAGACGGGTTACGGCTACATAGAATGCGCCGGGGCCTGGAAGCAGGGCGTCGTCGGCGACGTGAAACGTTTCGTGGAGAAGCCGGATTTCGAGCGCGCCCGAGCCTTTGTCGCCGCGGGCAATTATCTGTGGAACTCTGGCATGTTCTGCTTCCGGGCTGATGCCATCCTCAATTCTGTGGAGCGTTATGCACCGGAGATCTTCCAGAAGGCCCGGGAGTCCTGGCAACTGAGCCGTGCCGCGGCCAAGGACCTGGCGGCGGTGCAGATCGAGAGCGAGGTGTTCGCCAAGGTGCCGGCCGTGTCCATCGATTATGCTGTGATGGAGAAGGCCGACAACGTCAAGGTCATCCCTAGCGAGTTCGGCTGGAGCGACATCGGCTCCTGGCGATCCATCAGCGAACTGGTGCCGCCCGACGAGCACGGCAACAAGGTGGTGGGCGAGGCGGTGCTGGTAGAGACTGGCAACACCTACGTGCAGGGCGAGGGCCGTATGATCGCCACCGTGGGCGTGGACAACCTGATCGTGGTGGATACACCGGACGCCCTGCTGGTGGGTCACCGTGACAAGATGCAGCTCGTCAAGGACGTGGTGGACAAGCTCCGATTGGACGGCCACGAGTCCGCCAAGTGGCACCGCACCGTGCACCGCCCCTGGGGCACCTATACGGTGCTGGAGGAAGGCCTGCACTACAAGATGAAGCGCATCGTGGTGAAACCGGGCGCCTCCCTGTCCCTGCAGATGCACAAGCACCGTAGCGAACACTGGGTGGTGGTCTCCGGCAGCGCCGAGGTGGTGAACGGCGACGCGACCCTGCGCCTGGAGCACGATCAGTCAACCTATATCCCGGCGGGCCACAGGCACCGCCTGAGCAATCCGGGCACCGAGGACCTCATGATCATCGAGGTGCAGACAGGTTCATACCTGGGCGAGGACGACATCGTCCGCTTCGAGGACAAGTACGGCCGCTGATATGAGTGCGAAGCTCTACATCAAGACGTT
>DATGHI010000128.1:0-22875 GCA_035308065.1 Gammaproteobacteria bacterium
AACACCGCTTCCACGCCGCCGGCCGCACCCAAGAGGTGTCCGGTCATGGACTTGGTGGAACTCACCGCCACTTTCTTCGCGTGCTCACCGAAGGCGCGCTTGATGGCGATGGTCTCGCCCTTATCGCCCACCGGCGTGGAGGTGCCATGGGCGTTGATGTAATCCACCTTGTCCGGCGTGATGCCGGCATCATGCAGAGAGTTGGCCATGCACTGGCGCGCGCCCTCGCCGTCTTCCGGCGGCGAGGTCATGTGGTAGGCGTCGCCGCTCATACCGAATCCGATGAGTTCGCAGTAGATCTTCGCGCTGCGCTTCTTCGCATGCTCGTACTCCTCGAGCACCAGCACACCGGCGCCCTCGCCCAGCACGAAGCCGTCGCGGTCCTTGTCCCAGGGGCGGCTGGCCTTCTCCGGCGCGTCGTTGCGCTCGGAGAGCGCACGCGCGGCACAGAAGCCGCCCAAACCCAGCGGCGTGGTAGCCATCTCGGCACCGCCGGCCAGCATCATGTCGGCGTCGCCGTACTGGATAGTGCGCATGGCGAGGCCGATGTTATGGTTTGCGGTGGTACAGGCAGTGACCACGGCGAAGTTCGGGCCCTTGAGCCCGTACATGATCGAGAGGTGCCCGGAGATCATGTTGATGATGCTTGAGGGCACGAAGAATGGCGACACGCGCTTCGGGCTGTGGTGTTCGAGGATAGAGGCGTGGGCCTTCTCTATGTTGGTGAGGCCGCCGATACCGGCGCCCACCGCCGCGCCGATACGCGCAGCGTTCGCTTCCGTGACCTCGAGGCCGGAATCCTTGAACGCCTGGACCGACGCCGCGATACCGTAGTGCACGAAGGGGTCCATCTTCTTCACGTCCTTGGGGACGATATACTGGGCCGGGTCGAAGTTCTTGACTTCGGCGGCGATCTTGGTCGGGTAGTTGGTCACGTCGAAGTGCGTGACCATGCCGACGCCGCTCTTACCCGCGAGGATGCTGCCCCAGGCCTCGGCGACGCTGTTGCCCACCGGGGAGATGATCCCCATACCTGTCACGACCACACGCCGTTTGGACACCGGACGCAACCTCTTGCGGATGTGTGTTTCAGAGTATAAGGGATGCCCTGACCCGCTTCAGGGACCCCTGCGGAACCGCCACCGGCGCGGTCCCGCAGCACGAGCCTTATAAAGCACAAGGCCGCTGCCACCTCTCGATGACAACGGCGCTTGCGTGCCGGAACGCGGTTTCTCAGGCGTTGGGCAGGTGTTCCTTGATGTAGGCGATGGCCTGGCCGACGGTGGTGATCTTCTCAGCTTCTTCGTCGGGGATCTCGCACTCGAACTCTTCCTCGAGCGCCATGACCAGTTCCACGGTGTCCAGCGAGTCAGCACCCAGATCGTCTACGAAGGAGGCCTGCGGGCTGACCTGGTCTTCCTTCACTCCCAGCTGTTCGACGACGATCTTCTTGACGCGTTCTTCAATGCTGCTCATGACTGTTGGGACCTCCCAGTGTGACAAAACAGTTCGGTTTCGGCATAGCCGGCCAAACTGGGGGCGGTATTGTAGAGAAAAGCCCCCGGCTGCGCTACTTGCGGTTATACCCAGTATAAATTAGGCCGCCTGAGCCTCCAAAACCCTGTAAAACCCGGTTGTTAAGCCATCGTGAGGCGGTGCGAGGCAAGGCGCGCGGCGGCAAGGAACCGGAGTGTACTCTTGTTTACATGAGGGCCCGCCGCATGCGGCGGACGAGCCCTCCACACAGTCACAGCAGGTTTTAGGCCCGGTTCAAGGCATGTGCATGCCGCCGTTGACGTGCAGGGTCTCGCCGGTGATGTAATCGGCGCCCGGCGAGGCCAGGAACAGCACCGTCTGGGCGATGTCTTCGGGTGCGCCGAGGCGCGCCAGCGGGATCTGTTGCTTGAGTGCCGTGCGCTGCTCTTCGCTCAGGCTGCGAGTCATGTCGGTATCGATGAAGCCCGGGGCGACGGTGTTCACGGTGATGTTACGCGAACCCACTTCCCGCGCCAGCGATCTGGTGAAGCCCATGATGCCGGCCTTGGCGGCGCAATAGTTTGCCTGACCCGGGTTGCCGGTGGCGCCCACCACCGAGCCGATGTTGATGATGCGCCCGCGGCGCGCCTTCATCATGCCGCGCAGACAGGCTTTCGAGACTCGGAACACGGAAGTGAGATCGGTGTCGATCACCGCCGACCAGTCCTCCTCCTTCATGCGCAAGAGCAGCGTGTCGCGGGTGATGCCAGCGTTGTTGACCAGGATACTGGGTTCGCCGAACTCGACTGCCACAGCCTTGACGGCTTCTTCCACCTGGGCGGCATCGTTCACGTTCAACACCAGGCCGCGGCCCTTGACGCCGGCTTCCTTCAGGTAGGCGCCGATCAGTTCCGCGCCCTCGGTTTTGGTGGCGGTGCCGATCACAGTGGCGCCGGCCTTGCCCAGCGCGAGCGCGATGGCCTTACCGATGCCGCGGGTGGCGCCGGTGATGAGGGCGATGTCTCGGTTCAGCATCTTCAGGCTCCTACGGCGGCCAGCGCGGCCTTGAGACTGTCGGGATCGTGGACGGAATGGGTTTCCAGGGATTTGTCGATGCGCTTGGCGAGACCGGCCAACACCCGGCCGGGGCCGAATTCGACCTGTTTCACGGCACCGTCGCGGGCAAGCTTCTGCACCGTCTCCACCCAACGCACCGGGCTGTGCAACTGCGCCTTGAGCGCGGCGCGGATCTCGTCGGTGTTCGAGTGGGTGCGCACATCCACATTGTGGATCACCGGGATGAGGGGCGCCGCGATCTGCAGGCTTGCAAGTATCTGCGCCAAACGCTCCGCGGCGGGTTTCATCAGCGCGCAATGGGAGGGCGCGCTCACCGGCAGCGGCAGCGCGCGCTTCGCTCCCTTCGCCTTGCAGAGTTCACCGGCGCGCTGCACTGCGGCCGCGTGGCCTGCGATCACTACCTGGCCCGGCGCGTTGAAGTTCACTGCCTCCACCACTTCGCCCTGGGCCGCTTCGGAACAGGCAGTGCGCACCGCGTCGTCGTCCAGGCCGATGATGGCGGCCATGGCACCCTGCCCCGCCGGCACTGCTTCCTGCATGGCGAGCCCGCGGAACTCCACGAGCTTTATTGCCGCCTTGAAATCCATGGCGCCGGCGCAGACGAGCGCCGTGTATTCGCCCAGGCTGTGACCGGCCATGGCGGCAGGATCGGCTCCGCCGGCGGACTTCCACGTGCGCCAGGCGGCCACACCGGCCGCGAGCAGTGCCGGTTGGGTCTGTTGCGTGGCGTTGAGACGCTCCTCGGGGCCGTTCTGGGTCAGGGCCCAGAGGTCATAGCCCAGGGCCTCGCCCGCCTCGGCGAAGGTCTGCTGCACTTCCGGGTGCGCAGCGGCGAGCGTCCCGAGCATCCCTATGGATTGGGAGCCCTGGCCGGGAAACACCGCGGCGAAACTCATTGTTGTTTTCCCCCCTTGAGGCCCGGGATTATACGGCTCCAGGGCAAGGCGCCGCCAAAACCGACGAGTGCCCCGGCCAAGGCGCCGTAGAGGTGGGCATCCACCACTACGCTGCCCCCGGTAGTGACGCTGGAGAACGGCAACGGCCCCAAGAGTTGCTCATAGAGGAGCTTCGCCAGCAGCACTGCCACCAGGATCCAACCGAAGCGATCGCGGCGATGGATCAACGCGAGGCTGCCCGCGGCCCAGAGGGTATCGAGTGCGCCGGAGATACCCACATACCAGTCCACGTCCGGATTGCCTAGGAGCAGGCCGAGACCCACCGCCAGCGAACCCGCGAGTACGACCACGGGCGTGCGCCAACTCGCCAGCACGTCCTCGAAAAGGAGCCAGAGCAGTACCGCCCCCGCCATATCTTCCAACAGGTGCCCGGCGCCGAGATGCACGAAATTCCCGGTGAGCAGGCGCCACACCTGGCCGTGGAAAATGGCTGCCCTGTCATAGCGCAACAACACGCGCACGGGCTCGCCGCCCAGTGCAAGCAGCAGGCACGGCAATACCATCGCCAGGAGCGGCCAATGGCGCCGCAACAGCTGGCGCCACGGAGCTGCGGGATCGGTCAGCGACGGGGCCATAGGGACGTTAGTGTATGATGGAGTTCCGTGCAGGAACGCGCGCCAACACGATTTTACCGGTCAAGACAGTCATGCAGACCCGCAAGCCCCAATCCGGTTTCACGCTGATCGAAGTCATGGTGGTGGTGGTGATCCTGGGCATCCTGGCCTCGGTGTTCATCCCCAAGATCATGGACAAGCCCGACGAAGCCCGCATCGTCAAGGCCAAGCAAGATATCCGTACCCTGGAATCCACGCTGGAGATGTACCGGCTGGACAACTATGTCTATCCCACCACCGACCAGGGTCTGCAGGCCTTGGTGCAGAAACCCTCCTCCAACCCAGAACCATCCCACTGGAAGCAGTACCTGGATCGACTGCCGATGGATCCCTGGGGGCGTCCGTACCAGTACCTGAACCCGGGTTCCCACGGCGCCGTGGACATCTGGACCAATGGAGCCGACGGCCAACCCGGCGGCGATGGCGTGAATGCCGACATCGGCAACTGGAACCTTGACGACAACGGCAACGCCAGCAGCAACGGCGGCCACTGACCCCACTCCCGTGAGCCCGCGGCTGCGCACTCGAGGCTTCACGCTCATCGAACTGCTGGTGGTGCTGGTCATCATCGGCATCGTGGTGAGCATCGCCGTGGTCTCCCTGAACGCCCTGGGCCGAAACCCACCCGCAGAAAAGGCGGCTCAGCAGATCGCCGACCTGGCCGGGCTCGCCGCCGAGCAGGCGGTGATGCAAGGCCAGGAATACGGCCTGCGCATCGAACCCCATGCTTTCGAGTTCTACGTCTACGACGGCCGCAATTGGACCGCGACCCGGGGTGACGATCTCTTCAAGCGTCACGAGCTAGGCGATGACGTGACCCTGAGCCTGGTATTGGAAGGCACACCGGTTAAGCTCGCACCCCCACCCAGCACGGCGAATCAGGGCGCTCCGGCAAGCACGACCGCAGCATCGACCTCCACGTCTGCGTCTTCCGATGATGCTAACCGGCCCCTGCCTCAGGTGCTGCTGCTCTCCAGTGGCGAGTTGCCGCCCTTCGAGATCGACGTCAGCGGCAGCGGGGATACCAAAGCTTACATCATTAAGGGCACCCTGGCGGACGGCATCCACATGGTCGCGCCCGGTGACGCGGCGGTGCAGGAGTAAGTCGTGCGTCGCGATTGCGGATTCACCCTGTTGGAAGTGCTCATCGCGCTGGCGGTGCTTGCCATCGGCATGCTGGCGGTCATCGGTGCTGCCGGCAGCAGCACCCGCATCGACAGTCAGCTGCGCGACAAGACGTTCGCTACCTGGGTGGCCATGAACGAACTCACTACCCTGCGCTTGGCGCGCTCCTGGCCCACGGACACGCAGAACGATGACGCCGACATGGGTGGACAGAAGTGGCATTGGGTCGCTAAGTTCACCCCGACCTCCGACCCGGATCTGTTGCGGGTCGATGTCTCGGTAAGCAACGCCCAGCAGCCGGACCAGGAGATCGCGAGTGTCACGGGCTTCATGGGCAATCCGGTCACCGGTGGTGCGCCGCCGCCACTGACCCCCGGCGGCCAACCGCCGACGATGACCCCGGCACCGCACACGTGAGGTCGCGCGCCGCAGGCTTCACACTGGTGGAATTGCTGGTGGCTATCGCCATCTTCGCCGTGATCGGCGTCATGGCCACCGCCGGCCTGCGGCGCATGGCGGATCTGCGCGGCCAGAACGACGCTGCCATGAAACGCCTGCGGCAGGTGCAGCTTGCCATGGACATCATGACCCGGGATTTCTCCCAGTTGGCGCCGAGGCCGGTGCGCGACGGCTTGGGCGGCATGCAGGGAGCGCTCATGGCCGGGCCGCAGAACGTGCCGCCCATCGCTTTCACCCGTGGCGGTTGGGCGAACCCCCTCGGCAGCGTGCGCAGCACCCAAGAACGTGTGGCCTACAGTCTCGAGGATGGCAAACTCATGCGCTCCTTCTGGCCGGAGCTGGACGGCTCGGTTCAGAGCGATCCGGAAAAACAGGAGCTGCTGGCGGACGTGGATTCGATCAAGCTGCAGTACTACGATGCTTCCGCCGCCGCCTTCACCGACGTCTGGCCACCGGCGGTGAACGGACAGCTGCCGAGTCCTGCCCAACTGCCGGCCGCCGTGAGTATCACGCTCACACTCAAGGACTGGGGCGAGGTGACACGCATCGTGGAAGTGGCGACGCCATGAGCAAGCCTCGCGCACAGTCCGGCGTCGCCCTCATCACTGTCCTGGTGATCCTGTTCATCGCCGTGGCACTCTCGGTGAGCATGCAATGGCAGACGAGCCTCGACCAGCGGCGCACAGCGACGCTGGTGCAGGGTGACCAGGCGCTTGAATACGCCCTCGGCGCGGAAGCCTGGGCGGAACAGATCCTGCGCCGGGACTACCAGCAGAATCCCAATGCCACCACCCTCGGGCAGGATTGGGCTCAACAGTTGCCGCCGCTACCGGTGGAAGGCGGCCAGATCCTCGGCCACCTGGAAGACCTGCAGGGCCGCTTCAACCTCAACAGCCTGGCGGGGGGCCAGAACGCGGCGAGCCTGCAGCAGTTCCAGCGGCTGCTGACGGCGCTGAACCTGGATCCCCTGCTGGCCAATGCGGTCTCGGACTGGGTGAACAACGGTCTCAATCCCAATCCGCTGGGCGGCGCCAAGGACGACACCTATACGCGCCTGCAGCCGCCCTACCTCACCGCGGATCAGCCCATGACCAGCATCAGCGAACTCCTGCTGGTGAAGGGCGTGACTCCGCAGGTCTACGCCCAGCTCCTGCCCTACGTCTGTGCCCTCCCCGTCCGGGCCGCACCTGGAACTGCCGCAGGCCCAACCACGACGCCCGTGAATATCAACACCGCCGCTGGGCCAGTGCTCATGTCCCTGGACCCGCACATCACCGCCGACCTGGCCGCGGACATCATCGGCCGCCGTGGCGACAACGGCTTCACTTCGATGCAGCAGGTGACGCAGGCCCTGAACGGCGTCGCCCTGCCGGCCACCGCCGGCATCAACAGCAGCTATTTCCTGCTCACGGTCAGGGCGGAGATTGGCACTACCCAGATCACCATGTACAGTCTGCTGTACCGCAACGCCGGCAAGACGACCGCCGTGCGGCGCACGCTCGGGACACTCTAAAGATATGGCCGAATCCATCTATCTGCTGCTGCCGCGCGACGGCGGTAACGCCCGCTGGCTCCTGGTGGATGCCCTCGGGAACCGCATCGGCTTCGCGCAGCGCGGCCCCCTCGCCGAGGCCGCCGTCCAGGCCCCGGGGCGCCGGCTCACGGCCTTGGTGCCGGGCGAATACGTGACCCTGCTCAACGCCGACATCCCGAGCAAGAGCGCCCAGAAGGTGCTGCAGGCGGCGCCGTTCATGCTCGAGGACCGGCTCGCGGAGGATGTGGAATCGCTGCACTTCGCTGCTGGCCTACACGACACCGGCGGACACCTGATCTCGGCCACCACGCGCGCACGCATGCGCCACTGGCTGGAGCTCCTCACACAGGCCGGATTGAACCCTACCATGCTGGTACCGGACCTGTGCGCGCTCCAGCCGGAACCGGAGACCGCAGTGGCGGCCCTCGACGACGGTTATGCGTTGGTGCGCTTTCCGGATGGCAGCGGTTACACCGTCGAACAGGATCTCGCCCTGCAACTGCTCAAGCGTCGCTTTGCGGATGCCGCCACACCGCTCAAACGCATCGTGCTGTATGCGCCGGAAGACGCAGCTTCCACATTCGTCTCGGCACTGGACGGCAGCGACATAGCAGTCGTGCACAAGCCCCTCACGGATGGAACATTGCCGCTCCTGGCGGCGGGTTTGAGATCCACGCACCCGCTCAACCTGCTGCAAGGTCCGTTCCAGGTGCGCAGCAACCTCCAGGAGCACTGGCGTACCTGGCGGGTCGCCGCCGTGCTGCTGGGTGTATGCCTGCTGCTCGGTCTGGTGCAGCAAGTGATGGCCTATGTGCATCTCAAGCACCAGGCGGCGTCACTGGACGCGGAAGTGGCGCAGGTGTTCAGCCAGGCCATGCCGGGAAGCCAGCCGCAACTAGGCGGCGAGCTCGCGCAGATGAAGAGCAAGCTCAAGGAACTGCAGGGCGGCAGCGATACCGGCTCGTTGCTGCCGCTCCTGGACGCCCTGGGCGAGGGCCTGACGTCGAGCCCATCGGTGCAAATCATCGGGCTCAACTTCCAAGGCGGGAGTCTTCAGGTGCAGTTGCAGGCCGCTGATATCGGCGCACTGGACGCGCTCAAGGCCACTCTGGCGAGGCAGAACGGCCTGAACGTCAGCCTGGATTCCGTGGATGCCTCCGGCAGCCAGGTGACGGGGCGTATCGTGCTGAGCGGGAGCCCCGCATGAGCCGCATCGACGAACTCAAGGCCTGGTACGTTTCACTGCAGCAGCGCGAACGGCTGGTGCTGGCGATCGGCGCTGCATTCGTGGTGGTCATGCTGGTGTATGCGGTGCTCCTGCGCCCCTATTTCTCGAGTCTGCACGCATTGAAGGATGACATCGAACGCCAGCAGACCCAGCTCGTCTCCATGCGCCAGCTGTCTGTGCAGATCCAGGCGATGCGTGGCCAGCAACCGTCGAGCCTGCCGCGTGACCAGTCCTTGCTTGCGGTCGTGGATCGCAGTGCCAGCGAAGCCGGCTTCGGTACGGCCCTGAAACAGGTGCAGACCAACAGCGACGGGACCGTGCATTTGCAGCTCCAGGCCGCGAGTTTCGACAAACTGATGCGCTGGCTGGGGGACCTGCACCGCCAGTATGGCATCTCCGTGCAGCAGTTGATCGCGCAGCGCGGCACCGGACCCGGCAGTGTGGATGCGAATCTCACCCTGCAGGCACCCGCCTCATGAAGTGGCGTAGCCTGCGCTGGTGGCTGTTCGGCAGCCTGGCGTATCTCCTGTTCCTGCTGACGATGTTCCCCGCCCAGTACATCACTGGCTGGCTCAGCAAGCACTTGCCGGGCGTGCGGCTGGACGGCGTCTCGGGGACGGTCTTCTCCGGACACGCCGACGGGCTGCAGGTCCAAGGCACCGCTCTCGGCACGCTGCAATGGCAATTCGACTGGCGGGCGCCGTTCAGCCTGAGCTACGGCTACCGGTTCCAACTACAATCGGACAGCGGGAGCCTGAGCGGGCGCGTCGACCTGCGCGGCAGCAGCCTCTATCTGCGCGACCTGGACGGCCGCGTGCCCGTGTCCGCGCTGGAACGCTGGCTACCGCTGCCGAACCACAGCGTGGACGGATCCCTGGCACTGCACCTCAAGGAACTGGACGTGAAGTCCGGGCGCCTGGACTCCGCCGAAGGCGAGGTGGAACTGGACGACGGGGTGCTCTCCTGGCCCCGGGCCTTCACCCTCGGCAGCTACCGCATGACCCTGGCCCCGGCGGCGGAGGGCGGCATCAGCGCCGAGTTGGCCGACGTGGTGAGCCCCCTCAAACTGCGCGCCGCCTTGAGTCTCTCGCCGGAGGGTGCTTACCACTTGTCTGGAGTATTGGCCCCCCGGGACCCCTCAGACCCCGCCACCAAGAGTTTCCTGGCGGGCCTGGGCACCCCTGACAGCACCGGCCAATACCCCTTCGATTTCAAGGGACAGTGGTGATTTGACCCCTCCCTATCTTCCGATTTTTCATTGACTTAGCACCATCTGTTTAAGCATTATTCCACTTAGGCTGTGGGCCCTCGGAAGGCTGCGGCCGATATCCGGACCGCGCCCCTAAGAGGCCGGCCATTGTGGGGATTCGACTCAAGGTAATCTGCACTTCCATGAAGCCGGAAAGCGCCCTCCATCCCACACCCACAGGCATCTTGCTCCGGCTCATGGAGCAGACTGCGGGCTTCGCCGGTCAGGACTTCTTCCGGCAACTGGTGCGCATACTCGCTGCGACCCTCGACACCGAATACGCCTTCGTGACCCTGCGCTTGCCGGAGGATCCCAACCGCCTGAAGCTCGTGGCCGGCTGGCACGTGAACCACGCAGCCGGCGGCCTGGGCGAGTTCGAAGTGGCCGGCACACCCGCCGAACGCGTCATGGCCGAGGGCCGGCTCTGGATCGAAGACGATGCCGCCACCGCCTTTCCGGAAGACCGCTGGCTGCGCAAGCACGGCGTGCGCGCCTACTGCGCCGTGGCCATCCCCGGCGCCGGCGGCGAGGTGCTCGGCCACCTGGGCGTCATGTCACGCCAGACGATGCAGGCCAGCGACGAGTTGTTCGACGCGCTCAAGCTGCTGGCGGCCCGCTGCGCCGCGGAACTCCGCCGTCGCCGCCTGGACGATGTACAGCGGCTCGCCGCCGCCAAGTTCGCCACCGCGTTCCGTGCGGCCCCCGGCATCATCGCCATCTCGGAACTCGAGACAGGCAAGTTCACCGATGTGAATGCCGCCATCGAACGCATGCTGGGCTACAGCCCCGCGGAGATCATCGGCCGAAGCGCTCCCGAACTGGGTATCTGGGAATATCCCGAGGAACGGGAAGAGATACTGCAGGAACTCAAACTCAATGGCCGCATTGCAAACCGCGAGGCGCACCTGGTCACGCGCAGCGGCGAAAAGCGCCGTGGCCTGACCTCGGCGGAGATGATCGAGATCGAAGGCAAGCCCTATGTGCTCACGGCGATGCTCGACATCACCGACTACCGTAATGCGCTCGATGCCTTGCATCGTCGCGACATCAGCTACCGCACCCTGTTCAACACCGGCGGCGATGCGGTGCTGGTCTACCCCATCGACACCGAAGGCCGCGTCGCCGGGACTTTCTTCGAGGTGAACGACGCCGCCTGCACGCTGCTGGGTTACGCTCGTGACGAACTCCTGGAAATCGCCCCTTCCAGCCTGGCTTCCTCCGAACGCC
This sequence comes from Gammaproteobacteria bacterium, assembly GCA_035308065.1. Taxonomy (GTDB): domain Bacteria; phylum Pseudomonadota; class Gammaproteobacteria; order Natronospirales; family REEB76; genus DASUBN01. The sequence continues at coordinate 10,946 of DATGHI010000128.1, forward strand.
TGCGGGCAGCAGGTGCACGACTCCTGGCGGAGCAGTCCGCCACCTTCGATATCTCGTTCCGCGGCAAGGACGGCGAAGAAGTGCCCGTGCGCGCATACGCTCGTCTGCAAGTACTGGACGGCAAGCACACGGTACTGGCGGTATGCCACGACCAACGGGGCATGCCGGACTCCGGAGAGACCACACAGGATGCGGAGCGCGCCTACAGCAGCATGTTCCAGACAACCACGGAAGGCATGTACCAGAGCACGCCCCAGGGGCGCATCCTCCGCGCCAACAACGCCGTGGCACGGATGCTGGGTTACGCCTCCGCCGAGGAACTCATGGCCGCGGGCCTCAATATCGCCGAGCGCAGCTACCTGCACCCGGAACTGCGCGCCGAGCTCCTGAAGCGTCTCGAAGAAGACGGCGAGTATGCCGGCCAGGAGATCCAGATCACGCGCCGTGACGGCACCGCCATCTGGGTCAGCGACAACTCGCGGGTGGTGCGCGGCAAGGACGGCAAGGTCGAATATTACGAAGGCACCCTTCAGGACATCACCCAGCGAAAGCACGCCGAGGACGCCCTCGCCCAGTCCGAGGAGAAGTACCGCACCTTGGTGGACATGAGCCAAGACGGGGTGTTTCTGAGCGTGCACGGCAGCCTGGTGTACGTGAATCGCGCGTTCGCCGAGATGCTGGGATACAAGCCGGAAGAAATGACCGGGCTCACGTTCACCGCGCTGCTGGCCCCCGAAGACCGTGAGGCGAGCGGCACGTTCGACGAGAGCCATCCCCTGCCCGCTGGCCATGAACTGCACGAACTGCGGCTGATGCACCGCGATGGCAAGACACGCATCACCACGGCGGTCACCGTGGCGCATGCCCCGTACCGCGGCAAGCCCGCGGTCACCGGCACGGTACGCGACGTCACCGCACAAAAGAAATCCGAACAGGAGCTGGTGCGCAGCGCCTACCACGATCCGCTCACTGACCTGCCCAATCGCAGTTTCTTCATGGAGAAGCTGCAGCAAGTGCTGGATCACGTGGGCAAGCGCAGTTCGGACCGCTTCGCCGTGTTGTTCCTTGACCTGGACCGATTCAAGTTGATCAACGACAGCCTAGGTCATTCCTTCGGTGATCGCGTGTTGGTGTCTATCGCGCGGCGTCTGCGCACCTGCCTGAGGCCGGCCGACATCATCGCCCGCTATGGCGGAGACGAGTTCACCATCCTGGTGGAGAACGTCACCGGGCTAGACGACGCTACCGCCGTCGCCGACCGCGTCCATGAGGAGCTCGCGCGGGCCATCACCATCGACGGCCACGACGTGTTCACCAACGCCAGCATCGGCATCGTCATGAACGCTCCCCATTACAAGCAGCCCGACGAGGTGTTGCGCGATGCCGACACCGCCATGTACCGCGCCAAGGCCGCCGGCAAGGCCGGGTATGTGGTGTTCGACGAGGCCATGCACGAGAGCGCCAAGGCGAACCTGCGCCTGGAGACTGAACTGCGCCTGGCGCTGCAGCGCAATGAGTTCCGCGTGCATTACCAGCCGGTCATGGACCTCACCGCCAACAAGCTCTCGGGCTTCGAGGCGCTGGTGCGCTGGGACCACCCCGTCCAAGGGATGCTGGGCCCCGAGCACTTCCTGGCGGTGGCCGAAGAGACCGGCCTCATCATCCCCATCGGCTGGTGGGTGATGGAGACCGCCTGCGCGCAGTTCGCCGCCTGGAAGAAGAAATACCGGCACGTGGGCGATGACGTCACCATGAGCGTCAATATCGCCAACCGCCAGTTCGCCCACTGGGTGCTGCCGCAGCGTGTCGCGCGGGTGTTGGACATCACCGGCTTGAAGCCCAAGAACCTGTGCCTGGAGATCACCGAGACGGTATTCATGGACAACCCGGCGCTGGCGGTGGAGACCATCGCGCGCCTCAGGGCGGTGGGCGTTAACCTGCAGATGGACGATTTCGGCACCGGCTACTCCTCCCTGAGCGCCCTGCGTCGCTTCAAGATCGACACCCTCAAGATCGACCGCTCCTTCATCACCGGCATCGAGAAGGCGCGCGCCGACCGTGCCATCGTGCGCACCATCACGGTCCTGGCGGCGGACCTCGGCATGGACGTAGTCGCGGAAGGCATCGAGGACGCACGCCAGGTGGAACTGCTGCGTGCCCTCGGCTGCCGCAAGGGCCAGGGTTATTTCTTCTCCAAGCCCATGTCCGCTACTGATGCGGGAAAGTACCTCGACGCTCTCGCCCCACCGCGATAAAGCATCTAACAAGCTGCTACGCTTTTGAGATGCTTATCAATCCCAACCCGGTTCGGAATAGTCTTGCAATATTTTTTCGTCAGTCGGCTTGGTCAGCACGCTAACTATCACTAGCAGCAACACATTGGCGACGAGACCATATATGCCCTCGTGCAGCGGCACGGGACGCCATTCGGGGAACAGCAGGAACAGGCAGTTGACGGCGATGCCGGCGAATAGTCCCGCGGCGGCACCCGCCGCCGTAGCCCGCCGCCAATAGAACGCGGCGATGAGCGTGGGGAATATCTGCGCTACGCCGCCGTAAGAGCCCAACAGCAAAGAGACCAGGGAGAGCTTCGAGGCCACCGCGAAGTAGTAGGCGGCGGCCGTGAAGACCACGATCAATATCCGGATCAGCGTCCGCTGTGTGTGATCGTCCAGGTGCTGCGGCCACCAGGGCAGCAATCCGTCACGCACGCCCACGGTGCCGGCGGCATGCATGATGGCGTCACCGGTGTGCATGGAAGCCGCCAGCGTGCCCGCCGACGCCAGGCCCACCAGCCAGGCGGAAAGCCCTGCATGCTGCAGCATGAACGGCAGCACCGTATCCACCGGCTGCACTCCGGGGAACATGAGCACCGCCGAGAAACCGATGATGAGCACCGGCACCATGAATATCTGCATGGTCGGATACATGACCACCATGAGTTTGATGCTGCGGTCGTTCCGAGCGGCCATGCTGCGCATGAAGAAATGCGGCCAGCAGCAGAAACCGAAGACCGAGACCAGGATCGCCGAACTGTAACCCCACCAATCCCAAGGCGTGCCAGTGCCGGTGAGCCCCGGTGGCGTGAGCATGGCGGCATGCGGGCTCGCGGCGATGGCATGGAACAGGTTGCCGATGCCGCCGTAGAACTTCCAGGGCAGGTAGAGGCCGAACAACCAGCCGATGATCATCATGGCCAGGCCCATGAACACGCTGGTCCAACTGACGCCGAGCATGCCACTGTAGAGCACGTACACGGTGACCACGCCGTAGGTCAGCAGCGCGCCGAGCCATTCCGGCATCTGCCCATGGCTCGCGACATTGAGGATGAAGCCCACGCCCTTGATCTGCAGGGTGAGGTACGGCAGCAGCGCCGCGATGCTGAGCACCGCCACAGCCACCTGCAAGGCGCGATTGTCGAAGCGGTGACCGACGATCTCCGCCTGGGTATAGAAGCCGAGGCGCGCCCCCAGGCGGCGCGCACGCGGACCCAGGAAATAGAACGGGATCATGCCGAACATACCGTAGGACACTATGTAGAATGCCGCCGCACCGCGTGAATATGCCCAGCCGGGCCCACCCAGGAAGGCGAAGGAGGAGAACACCGCCCCCCCGAGCACGAAATACAACAGCACCGTGCTGAGGCTGCGATCGCCAGCCACGAAACCCGCCACGCTGCGCGAACTCAAGGTCGCCGGGGCGAGGCCCAGGAACAGCGCGATCACGAGGTACGCGAGACAGGGGAGGAGCTCAATCGTCATGGCCCCTCCGCTTGGCACTGGGACTGCGCATGTCGGCGCGGAACGTGAGCAGCAGGGCCAGGAAGACGATGCCGATGCACAACACCAGCCAGGCGAGCGCGAACGGCAGGCCGAAGACATAGGGCCGGACGCGTGCGGCGGGCAGGTAGCCCGGCCAGACGGATGCCGCGAGCACCAACAGCACGACGCCGAGAAACAGCCTATGGCGCAACGGCGCGCGCCCTACCCGCTTCATATCGCCCCCTTTCACTGGGTCTTCAGCTTCGCTCTTTGCCCGCCGCTGAGACGCGGTTGCGTCCGCCGCGCTTGGCCTCGTAGAGGGCCCGGTCCGCCTGGTTGATGAGCGACGCCACGCTCTCGGTGGCGGCATCGGCGGTGGCCACGCCGATGCTGACGGCGACGCGGATGTCGCCGTCTTGGACGGGGATCCTCAGTTCCTCGATGCGCTTGCGCAGCCGTTCGGCGGCCTCGAAGGCGAGCGCAGCCGAGGTCTCGGGCAGGAGCACCACGAGCTCCTCGCCGCCGTAGCGGCCGATGACGTCCAGGTGGCGCATGCTTTCCCGGCAGGCGGCGGCGAGGAGGCGCAGGACCCTGTCTCCGGTCTCATGCCCATGGGTGTCGTTTATCGTCTTGAAATGATCCGCGTCAAGCAGGAACACCGAAAGGTCGCGCTTGTAGCGCTGACTGCGCTCGAATTCGCTTTCGGCGCGCTCCATGAAATGGCGGCGGTTGGCGAGGCGCGTCAGCCCGTCGGTGGTGGCCAGGTTCTCCAGATCCTTGATGAGCTGGGCATTGTCCAGCGCCACGCTCACTTGCTTCGCCATGGCGGCAGCGATCTCCATCTGCTGCGGGTCCATGGCCTTGACGGGCCTGCCCACCAGCAACAGGCGGAAGGCGCCGCCGCCCGAAAGCACCGGAACCACGAAGAAATGCCGCGTACCGCCCCGCGCCTGTCCGCCGGCAAGAGTCGCGGCATCCTCGGGTGTGAGCATCAGGGGTTTCTTGGAAAGTCTCAGGCGCGCGATGACGCGCGGATGCTGCACCGGCCACTGTTCCAGGTAGTCCTGTTCTCCCGCGCTGATACCCCGGGAGGCGGTGAGCTTGAGTTGCCCATCGTGCTCCGCATAGAAAAGCGCCTGTTCGTAGTTGATGAAGTTGGTCAGACCGTCTATCAACTGCTCGGCGATGGCGCGCTCGTCGCGCAACACCGATACCGATTGGATGAGGTTGTGCAACGCCTCCGACCAACGCCGGCGCTGCTGCTCGTTGACGAGGTCGTGCTCGCGCCGCAGAGTCCGCGTATAGATCTTGAGACCCAGCATTCCGGCCACGAACGTGCCGGCGCCGTACAGCAGCCAGGCCCACCAGGTCCGCCAAGCAGGCGGCAATACGCGGATGCTGAGCGTGGTTTCGCCGTCGCTCCATACCCCGTCGCTGTTCGCCCCACGGACCTGCAGCACGTACCGCCCCGGATCGAGATTGGTGTACGTGATCTGGCGCCGGCCCTGCATGTTGTGCCAGTCCTGGTCGAAACCGTCGAGTTTGTAACTGAAGCTGTTGGACTCGGGCGCCTGGTAATCGAAGGCGGTGAACTCGAAGGTCAGGATGTTCTGACGGTAGAGCACGTCCACTTGCGTCACCGGACCGGCAGGGCCGCGCAGCGGCACCTCGACGCCGAGGCGCGTGAAACGCGTGATCGCCACCCGTGGTGCGCGCGTATTGCGCACCAACTGGTCGGGGCGGAAAGCGTTCATACCGTTGATGCCACCGAAGAAAAGTTCGCCGTCGACAGAGGCGAAGGCGGCACCACTGTTGAATTCGGAGCTTTGCAGTCCATTGCTGGTGCTGTAGTTGCGGAAGCTGCCGCTGACCGCATCGAGATGCGAGAGACCGTCGCCGCTGCTGATCCAGATACCGCCGTTGCTGCCTGGCAGGACAGCGTAGATGTTGTTGTTGGGCAGCCCGTCGCTGACGAAATAGCGCTTGAATTTACCGGTCTTGACATCCAGGTGGTTGAGGCCGCTGGCTGTCCCCACCCACAGGTCGCCAGTCGCATCGGTATGGCATGCCTGCACGTTGTTGTAGCTCAGTGACTGCACGTCGCCCAGGTCCTCGCGATAGACCCTGAAGCTGTCGTGCACACCGTCGAAACTCGCGAGCCCGTTCGAGGTCCCGACCCAGATGCGTCCGTCCAGGGTCTCGCAGACGACCTGCACGTTGTCGTCGGGCAGGCTATCGGCGCGCGCCGGATCATGCACGTAGCGCTGTACACCCCCGCTCGCCGGATCGAAGCGCACCAGCCCGTCGCCAGTAGCCAGCCACAGGCGGTCGTGGATGTCCGGAAAGACTTCGGTGACTACGTCGCCATTGGGATTCTGGCCGCTGGCCACCAGCTCGTAGCGCTTGAAGCTGTCGCTCGCCGGCTGATAACGGTAGAGCCCATAATCCGCGCCCGCCCAGATGTTCCCGTCCCGGTCGCCGCGCACCGCGCTGACCAGGTTGTCGTCGCGGCGGTTGACGGGCCGGTCACCGAGTTCGTACTGGGCGTAGTGCCTGCGCGTGGGGTCGAGGCGCGTCAAGCCGGCATCGGTCGCGACCCAGACGTAATCGTGGGCATCCTTATAGATGTCCCACACCACGCTGCTGGCGAGGCTGTTGGGATCCCCCTGACGGTGGCGGTAATAACCGAACAGGCGCGTCTCGGGATTGTAGATGTCCACACCTGCATTGTCGGTGCCGATCCAGATGAGGCCGTTGCTGTCGCGATACAGGATGTCGATGTTGTCGTCGCTCAGGCTGCCGGGATCGGTGGCGTCGTGCTGATGCGCCTCGAAGCGGCCGGTGGCGGGGTCGTAGCGGTCCACGCCGCCGCCGTATGTGCCGAGCCACAGACTGCCGTCCGGGTCCACCAACATGGTGAGCACATGTTCGTTGGGGAGCGAGTCGGCGACGTCGCCCTTGTGCTGGAAGAAATGCCGAACCGCGCCCTGCTTGTCGAGCTCCACCAGTCCGCGGCCGGAGCCCAGCCACAGCCCGCCATCGTCGGCGTCGGCGAAGGAATGGATCGGGGACTCGGTGAACACGCCCTTGAGGTCGCCGGTGGGCGCCGTACCGGCGGGAAAGTACGGCAGCACGCGGTCCTGGGCGCGGTCGAGGTAATACAGCCCGTGGGCGGTGCCTACCCATAGGCGGCCGCCGGCGGCCTCGAACAGGCTGTAGACGTGCTTGCCGTTCGGCAGCTTCGCCGGGACCACATAGTGTTTGAACGTGCCGTCGGCCTGCAGCATGTCGAGGCCCTGCCCGGTGCCTACCCACAGGCGGCGTTCGCGGTCCACCAGCAGCGTGAACACCGTGTTGTCCGAGAGGCTCTTCCCGTCCCCGTCCTTGTGCTGCAGATGCAAGAACCGCGAGCTGCCGACGTCCAGGCGGTCCACGCCGAGATCCGTCGTGCCCACCCAGAGGGTGCCGTCCGCACCCACCGCCAGGGCGTTGATGCTGTTGTCCGCGAGCGAGGTGGGGTTGCCGGGGTCGTGACGATAGGTGTGGAAATCGTAGCCGTCATAGCGCTGCAGGCCGTCCTGGGTGCCAAGCCACATGTAACCTTGTGCGTCCTGCGCGATGGCCTGCACCGAACTCTGGGCGAGGCCGCTCTCGAGGCCGATATGGCGAAAGCGCAGGCTGGAGCCTGGCGGAAACGGCTCGGCGGCGAGAGTGCTTTGGGCACCGAAGTACAGAGCCAGGATCAGCGCGCAGCGGAACGAAGACATGCAGCGGCGCATGGCGGCGCTGCATGTCTGGCCCCAAGGAAGCGTACGGCGGTCAGGCTTGCTCACGGCTGCCCAATTCTGTTTGAGGGGGCGACGGGGTCCGTTCCCGCCGCTTCGGAAGATTATGTCGCAGATTCCTGGAAAAAGCCCGTGGGTAGGCGCCGGTCAGGCGGGATTCAGCGCTTCACGCCCTCCGGATGACCCATGAAGTCGCCCTTGCCTATCTCCACGCCATTGTGACGCAGGATGTCGTAGGCGGTTGTCGCGTGGAAGAAGAAATTAGGGTACACGTAGTCGAACAGGTAACCCAGGCCCGTGAAGTGGCGTACGGTGTCGCGCTGCTTGAGTTCGATCTTGCGGCTATCGGAGCCGTCGAGTTGCGCGGGCTTGAAGCTCTGGAGGTGGGCGATGGTCTTGTCGATGCGGGCATACAGCTCCGCGAAGGACTGCTCATTGTCTTCGAACTTGGGCGGTTCGGTGCCCGCCAGCCGCGACACGCAGCCCTTGGCCTGGTCGCTGGCGATCTGCACCTGGCGCGTGAGCGCGAACATGTCCGGATAGAGACGCGCGTTCATGAACACCGACGGATCGATCTTCTTCGCCGTCGCGTGGGCTTCGCCCTTCTTCAACACCGCCTTGAGGTTGGTGAGCACGTTCACGAAACATGGGACCGAGGCCTGGTACATCGAGATCTGCATGGTTGTCTCCGTTGAGTGGCTTGGGTCCGTGTCACGGTTGTGACACGGATGTATGGCATGTAGGTCCGGACGGGTGTGAGACAATCGGCACGCCGCCGTCATCCGAACCCGGGGAGATTACATGAAAATTCTAACCCATACGCTGCTGCTGGCGGCCGTCCTGCTCCCGCCGTCCTTCGCCTCCGCCGACGGCCAGGACTTCGATGTGCTCAAATCCATGTCAGTGGCGGATTTCCGTGCTGCCGGCCTGGATAAGCTCTCGGACGCACAGATCAAGGCCCTGGATGCCTGGTTCCAGGACTACCAGCGCCAGCACCCCTGCACAGCCGCCGCCGCAAGCGCTGCGCCCGCGGTCGCGGCGATGCCCGCGGCTCCGGTTGCAGCGGCCGCGGCTGAGACCTATCCCCTCTCCGCCCATCTCGTGGGCAAGTTCACCGGTTGGAACGGCAGCACCCGCTTCACCCTGGACAACGGCGAAGTCTGGGAACAGGTGGACGATTCGTCCTTGAGCACCGGCGGCATCATGAATCCCAAGGTCACCATCAGCCGCGGGCTCATCAACTCCTATTACTTGTCGGTGGAAGGCGTCAGGGACATGGTGCTGGTGAAGCGCATCAAACCCTGAGGCGCCATCATACCTGGTCGCGTTTCGCCAACAGGCGGTCCAGATGATTGGCGAAGGCCTGCCGGTCGCTGAGACTCAAGGGTGGCGGGCCGCCGGTGTTCACGCCGCTGTCCCGTAGCGTCGCCATGAAGTCCCGGAGATTCAGCCGCGCCTTGATGTTGTCGGGAGTGTAGAGCTCGCCGCGGGGATTGAGCGCGTGGGCGCCCTTCTCCACCACTTGAGCCGCCAGCGGGATGTCGGCGGTGACCACCAAGTCGCCGGCAGCGACGTTCTTCACGATCTCGTTGTCCGCCACGTCGAAGCCCGATGACACCTGCATGGACTTGATGTGCTGCGAGGATGGTATGCGTAGCGACTGGTTGGCCACCAGCGTCACTTGGACTTGGGCACGTTTCGCCGCCCGGAACAGGATCTCCTTGATGACCTTGGGGCAGGCATCCGCATCCACCCAGATCCTCATTTCGCCCCTCGCAACCAAGCGACGGCGCCCTCGCCGGCCACACGGCCTGAAGCGAAGCAGGCTGTGAGCAAGTAGCCGCCGGTGGGCGCTTCCCAGTCCAGCATCTCGCCGGCGCAGAACACGCCCGGCAGCTGTCGCAGCATCAGGTGCTCGTCCAGCGATTCGGGTGCGACACCGCCGGCGCTGCTGATGGCTTCTTCCAAGGGACGCGCGGCGGTGAGCTTCAAGTGAAGATCCTTGATGGCGGCGGCCAGCGCCGCCGGCCCCGGCAGATCGGTGCCCAGCACTTCCCGCAGCAGCCCCGCTCTCACGCCCGAGAGGCCTGCCTGCTTTCTCAGGTGGTTGGCCATGGACTGGGAGCCGCGGGGTATGGCGAGATCGCGAGCCAGACGCGGCGCATCCCGGTTCGGCGCGAGATCGAGGTGCAGCGTGGCAGCGCCTTTGGTTGTGATCGCGTCACGCAATGCTGCGGAAAGTGCATAGATGAGACCGCCCTCGACACCGTGCGCAGTGACGATGAACTCTCCCTGCAGGGGCGTGCCGTCCTCGAGCCACGCCGTCACGGGTTTCACAGGCTGGCCGGCGAAGCGAGTGCTGAAATGCTCGCTCCAGGGGACGTCGAAGCCGCAGTTGGCGGGTTTGAGCGGCGCGATCTCCACGCCGCGGGCCTGCAGCAGCGCCACCCAGGCACCGTTAGAACCGAGCTTCGGCCAGCTGCCACCGCCCAAGGCCAGTAACGTCGCATCGGCTTTGGCTCGAGCACGGCCCGTGGGGGTATCGAACAGCAGCGCATCGCCTTCCCATCCCCTCCAGCGGTGCCGCAAGTGGAACCTGACGCCGTCAGCACGCAAGCGCCGCAGCCAGGCACGCAGGAACGGCGCCGCTTTCATCTCCTTGGGAAATACTCTTCCCGATGTACCCACGAAGGTCTCGACGCCGAGTTCCGCCGCCCATGCCCGCAGCCACCCTGGACCGAAGTTGCGCAACCAGGGAGAAACAAAAGACTGCCGCGGGCCGTAACGCGTGACGAAGCCACCCTCGGCTTCCGTGTGGGTGAGGTTGAGTCCGCCCACCCCTGCTTGCAAGAGCTTGCGACCCACGGTAGGCATGGCGTCGTAAAGGTCCACAGCCGCGCCGGCCTGGGCGAGGGCTTCAGCCGCCATCAGGCCCGCGGGCCCGCCGCCGATGACCGCGGCGGTGCGCTGCATCGCCGCTGCAGCCCTCAGGCCTTCGGCCGGGCGTTACCCGCCTGGGACAAGAGCGTGCCCACCATGGCCGAGAGGTCCCCCATGTTCGCGGGCACCACCGTCACCGTGGAAGTCTTGGCGATCGCGCCCCACTGCTCCACCCACTTCTGGGCCAGTTGGTAGTGCAAGGCCTCGGCTCCGCCGTCGCCGGCCACCGCCTTGGCGATGGTGGAGATGGCGTTGGCCGTGGCCGTCGCCACCAGGCTGATCGCCTGCGCCTCGCCGGTGGCACGCAAGATGGCTGACTGCTTATCGCCTTCTGCGGTGTTGATCTGCCCCTGCTTCTGGCCTTCCGACTGGTTGATGGCCTGCTGGCGCTCGCCCTCCGACTTGGCGATGGCCGCGCGCTTCTGGCGCTCGGCCGTCAGCTGTAGCTCCATGGCTTTCTGTATGTCATCCGGCGGCGTGAGGTTGCGGATCTCATAGCGCAGCACCTTCACGCCCCAACCGGCCCCTGCCTGGGTGAGCACATCCACCACGCCCTTGTTCAGCGTGTCGCGCTGGGACAGGCACTCATCCAGGGCCAGCTTGCCCACTTCCGCGCGCATGGTGGTCTGCACCAACTGCACCACCGCCGCCAGCACGTCGTTGGTGCCGTAGGCGGCGTTCTTGGCGTCAGTGATCTGGTAATACAACACGCCATCCACCGTCAGCCGCGAGTTGTCCTTGGTGATGCAGGCCTGCTCGGGCACGTCGAAAGGTATCTCGCGCATGTCGAACTTGTAGGCGACACGGTCGAACATGGGCACGATGAGCTGTATGCCGGAGATCAGGGTACCGTGGAAACGACCGAGGCGCTCCACCACCCAGGCCTGCTGCTGCGGCACGATGCGCACCGCCCGGATGATGGTGACGGCGGCCCACAGCAGGATCAGCAGGCCGATGATCGAGGAAATCGCCATGGAAAAGCTCCTTGTAGATTATCGTTAGGATTTAGTTGACGGGCTTGATGCGCAGCCGCGCGCCGTCACGGGCGGTGACCTCGGCGCGCTCGCCGACCTTCGGGCGGCCGGCGCCTTCCCACACCGCTTCCCACAGGGAGTCGCGATATTTGACCTTGAGTACGCCATTGTCGTCCTCGGCCACGGTCACGAGACCGCCCTTGTCCATGTCGCCGAGCGCGTCGACTTGGGAACCCTGCACGCGCTTGCGCAGCAGATGGGCCAGCGGCAGCGCGATCATAGCCGCCACGGCGTACACCAGGGCCGCCTGCCAGGCTTCCAGGGGATAGAGCCAGGCCGTGAGAGCGGTCGCCAGGGAGGCGAACGCGAGCGCCGCCAAATAGAAGGTGAGCGTCGCCATCTCCAGGACGATGAGGATGATCCCCGCCGCCAGGAACACCAATGGCATCAGATACCCCATGGTTCTCTCC
>DATGHI010000129.1:0-10904 GCA_035308065.1 Gammaproteobacteria bacterium
GAACTCCCTGGGGTAGATGCTCACGTCCTGCCCTTGCTCCAGATCCTGGAACACCTGCTGCCACACGGCCGGATTGGCGTTCGGTCCCATCACCTCCCGCTCCACCAGCGTGCGGGCCACGTCGCGATGCAACATGTCCCAATCCCGCATGTGGCTGGTGAGATGGGTGGTGAAAGTGTCCCAGTTGCACAGCAGGAAGAACAGCAGGTTGCACACCAGGAACAGCGCCGCGGGCCGCGTGTAGGGCGCGCGCCGGCCGAGGAAGTATTCGCTCGCAAGGAACCCCGGACGGAACAGCAGACGGCGGAGGGTATTGATCAACTTGCCTTCCCCGAGAGCGGCGGTGGCCTGCCAGTCGTGGAGAATCTGTCGCAGGCTCTGGCTGCCGGGCGGCAGGCTTTTCTCGCCGCACTCCGAGCAATAGGGACCGTGGAGTTCCGCGCCGCAACTCGCACAGCGGCCGGCAGGCATGGCGCTCCGTCGCGTTCCGCCCTTCACGGCACGATGAGGCGCAGCAGGTAGATGCCGAGGGCAATGCCGGTACCCCAGGCGAGCGCCGGCAGGAGATGCGCGGTCCAACGGTCCATGCGCGTGACGTGCACGGCATCGGCGCGCACCAGCTTGCCGCGGGTGTGTCCCCAGAGAGCGAAGCACAGGCACGGCAGTCCCCAGACCATGAACGCCACGCTGGCGAGGAACACCGCCGGCGCCCGCGGCGCGCCACCCGCCATGGGGAACAGCACCACGCGCAGTACCGCCGCCACACAGCCCAGCGTCACCACGGCGGCGAGCGCACGCGGCGCCCACCAGAAGCGTTCCTGGCTCCAGACTGAAAGCGCGAGGCAGAACGCCATGAAACCCAGCACCGCGCACAGGATTTCCCGCTGCCAGGTCCAGTGGGGGGCGAAAGCGAGCCAGGACAGCGTGAGCGCGGTCACGCTCGCCGGCGTCAGCAGCCACAGCGTCCAGCGGCCGAGGTGCTGGGCGTTGCGCCCCGTCACGGACGCTGCGGGACGGTCAAGCACCCGCAAGGTAACGGTCCTTGAGGCGCACGTAGTGCGCCGCGGAATAGCGCAGCATCTCGAGCTCCGTGGCCGTGAGCGGCCGGACCTTCTGCGCGGGACTGCCGCGATACAGGTGCCGGGCCTCGAGGCGCTTGCCGGGGCTCACCAGGCTGCCAGCGCCGAGCAGCACCTCGTCCTCCACCACCGCACCGTCCATGACGATCGTGCCCATGCCGATGAGACAACGGTCGCCGATGGTGCAGGCGTGCAATAGACATTTGTGTCCTACGGTCACGTCGGTGCCGATGACCAGCGGGAAGCCGCCGGGACTGTAGGGACCGTCGTGGGTCACGTGCAGCATGCTCAGATCCTGTATGTTGCTGCGCGCGCCGATGCTGATGCTGTTCACGTCGCCGCGCGCCACCGTCAGAGGCCACAGGGAGGCGTCGTCCGCGAGCGTCACCTTGCCGATGACGACGGCGGTCTCGTCTATATAGACGCGCTGGCCGATGACGGGGTTGATACCGGTATAGGCGCGGATGGACATGGACGGGCCCGGGGATGGCGGACCTAGATTCTAACTCGCCACTACCCGGTTGCGGCCCGATTGCTTTGCGCGCAGCAAGCGCTGGTCGGCGGCGGTCAAAAGCGCCCTCGCGGTGTGGCCGTCGTCGGGGTAATTGGCCACGCCGGCGCTGATCGTGAGCTTGATGGAATGGCCGAGACCGGGGGGTTTGAGGATCAGTTTGCCCACGGTCTGACGCAGCGCCTCCGCCTTGTCCTGGCCGGACCCCTCACCGGTCTCGTGCAGCAGCAGCACGAACTCCTCGCCGCCGTAACGCACGACCACGTCGCTTTGGCGCACGGCATACCGCAAGGCGCGGGCCAGGGCGCGCAGCACCGCGTCGCCGGTCGGGTGGCCGTGGGTGTCGTTGATGCGTTTGAAATGGTCGGCGTCCACGATCACCAGCGAGAACCGGCGGCCGTAGCGTCGCGCCCGTTCGATCTCGAAGTCGAACAGCGTGTCGAAGTAGCCGCGGTTGAACAGCCCGGTCATGGGGTCGCGCACCGAACGGTATAACAGGCGCTCCGAACGCGCCACGATGGAATAGCTGATGACCCCGGCGGCGCACAGGAACACCACGCGGGTGAACTGGTCCACGCCGCTGAATGTGCCGGTAGAGGGGTTCTGGATCTCAGGCGCGTTGATGTCGTAGGCATGGATCACGAACTCGACGAGCGCGACGTATTCCAGCGCCGTCAGCACGCCCACCACGAGACAGATGCGGCGGTCGTGGCGCAGGCTCATGGCCACGATGGCGAGGAAGTAGATGTCGAAGGTCACCTTGCTGTTGACGGCGATGAGCGGTGAACCCACGAACACGAATAGCCACAGCGCGGAACTGACCAAAGTCGTGTCCAGGGTGCTGCTCAGGAATCCGACCCAGGCGCGGTAGGGCCGGTAAAGCAGGTAGATGAAGATGGCCGCAGCGAAGACCATGGCCACGGAGGTGATGACAAGTCCCCACACGAATACTGGATTGTCAGGGTAATAGATGACCTTGTAGATGGGCGTGATGAGCAGCAGCGCCACCACCACTAGGCGCACGCGCGCCGCTTGGCGCTCACCCTCGCCGCCCGCCACCAAAAGTGCCGCGTCCGGTCCGCGCCAGAATTCATTCCAGACTTTCGTCCAGCCCCTGCGACCCATCCCCGCTCCGGTGTTTCGGCACTTGCAGTTAGCATACTCCGAGCACCGCCTCGGGCCATAGTCGGGACGCGCACGAGGCGAGGTATACTCGCGGCATCGTTCATCCGTGGGGATAAGGGTGTCATGAGCATATTCGGATTCCTGATCCTGGCCGTCATCGCCGTCGCGGTCATCTACGTCATCATGGTGTTCAACGGCCTGGTATCGTTGAAGAACAACGTCAAGAAAGCTTGGGCCAACATCGACGTGCTCCTCAAGCAGCGCCACGACGAACTGCCCAAGCTGGTCGAGACCTGCAAGCAGTACATGGGTTACGAGCGCGAGACCCTGGAGAAGGTGATGCAGGCGCGCGCCGGGGTGCAGCAGGCCCGTGAGTCCGGCGACGTGGCCGCCCTCGGACCCG
Source organism: Gammaproteobacteria bacterium (assembly GCA_035308065.1). Lineage (GTDB taxonomy): Bacteria > Pseudomonadota > Gammaproteobacteria > Natronospirales > REEB76 > DASUBN01. Next base: position 3,119 of record DATGHI010000129.1, read on the forward strand.
CCGAAGCGCAGATGCGCTCGGTGATCGGCAAGCTGTATGCCGTAGCCGAAGCTTATCCGCAGCTCAAGGCCAACGAATCCTTCCAGGAACTCCAGGCGCGCATCACGGGCCTCGAGAGCGCCATCGCCGACCGCCGCGAGTTCTACAACGACAGCGTCAACCTTTACAACACTGGCATCCAGCAGTTCCCGGGCGTGCTCGTGGCGCGCCAGTTCGGCTTCAAGGCAGCAAGTCTGCTCGAGTTCGGCGAAGACGAGAAAAAAGACGTAGACATGAAGGCCCTGTTCAGCTGATCGCGACTGCCTGTGATTCCGTTCCTCGCCCCTGTCTGGATCCGCAGCGCCGACTCCGGCCACTTCTGGCTGCTCGCTGTGGCGGTGTGCCTCGCGGCGGGCGCGGGTTTCTTCGGCGTCTGGCGCTTCTACCGGCGGCTGCAGCTCGTGGAGGACACGCCCAGGTCATTGATCCGTTCCGCCGCCCAGGGTTATGTGGAACTGCAGGGCCGGGCGCGGCTCATGCCCGGCGACCCGATCCTGGCGCCGCTCACCCGCATGCGCTGCTTGTGGTGGTCCTACCGCGTCGAGCGGTACGTGCGCAGTGGCAGGAGCTCCCGCTGGGAGACGGTGAAATCCGAGGTCAGCGACGACCTGTTCCTGGTGGTGGATGACACCGGTCAATGCGTGGTGGACCCGGACCACGCCGAGGTCTATCCCTCCGCCAAGGACGTCTGGTACGGCGACGCCTCCTGGCCCGAGGGCGGCCCGGCACTGGGCGCATCGCGCCTGGCGGCAGGTTACCGTTACACTGAATCGCGCATGCAGGAAGACGACCCGCTTTACGCCCTCGGTGACTTCCATACCCAGGGGCCGGTGACCGGCGCCGACATCGATGAGGAAGTACGCCAACAGCTCGCTGCTTGGAAGAAGGACCAAGCCTGGCTGATCCAACATTTCGACACCAACCACGACGGCCAGGTGGACACGCAGGAGTGGGAAGCGGCGCGCACGGAGGCACGGCGGCTGGTGCTGGAACAGGAACGGGACAACCTGCAGCGTCCGCCGGTGAACGTGCTCAAACGCCCGTCCGACGGCCGGGATTTCATCCTCTCCACCCTGCCCCAGAAGAGTCTGGAAACGCGGCTGCGCCTCTATGCGCTAGGCTGTCTGCTGCTGTTTTTCTGCGCCGGCGCCCTGGGGACCTATCTCCTGAGCGTGCGCCTGTCCTGACGATGCCGCGTGATAAAATTCCAGCGTCATCAGGCTGACGCACCCGCCATGAAAAACCCCCTGCTCGAGTGGGATATCCTCCCGCCCTTCTCCGCCATCCGTCCGGAACACGTGGAGCCCGCGGTGGACGCAGTGCTGGCAGAGAACCACGCGGCGCTGGAGCAAATCGCAGCACTCACTGAGCCCAGCTGGGAGACCTTCGAGGCGCCGCTGGAGGCCCTGGCGGACCGCCTGCATCGGGCCTGGGCGCCGGTGTCCTATCTCAACGCGGTCATGAGCAGCCCGGAACTGCGTGCCGCTTATAACGCCAGCCTACCCAAGCTCGCGGACTACGACACGGAATTCTCCCAGGACGAGCGCCTGCAGCGGGGTTATCGCGCTCTCAAGGAGGGCGCCGAATGGGCCGGCTACGGCCCCGCCCAGCGCAAGCTCGTGGACGACGCCCTGCTGGACTTCCGCCTCGCGGGCGTGGACCTGCCGGCGGACAAGAAGGCGCGGTTCCGCGCGATCATGCAGGAGCTCTCCAAGCTCGAGGCCAGGTTCGAGGACAACGTGCTGGATGCGACGCAGGGGTGGCAGAAACAAGTTACGGACGAGTCCCGTACCGCCGGCATCCCCGCCGACAGCGTGCAGCGCGCCCGCCGCGAGGCGGAGCATCGCAAGCTCGAGGGCTGGGTGTTCACCCTCGACTATCCCTCCTATTCCGCCGTGGCGCTGCATGCGGACGACCGCGAACTGCGTCGCGAGATGTACCACGCCTACGCCACCCGCGCCTCGGATCAGGGGCCTATGGCGGGCCGCTGGGACAACGGCCCGGTGATGCGCGACCTCCTCACGCTGCGCGACGAATCCGCGAAGCTCACGGGCTTCCGCGACTACGCCGCCTATTCCCTGGCGGACAAGATGGCGAGCTCGCCGGAGGAAGTGCTGCGCTTCCTGGAAGGATTGGTGGCGCGGGTACGGCCCGTGGCCCAGCACGAACTGCTGGAACTCTCGGAATACGCGCTGGAGCGAGACGGCCTGCAGAAGCTCGAACCCTGGGACCTGGGCTACTACGCGGAGAAACTCAAGGAAGAGCGCTATCACGTCTCCCAGGAACTGCTGCGTCCCTACTTCCCGGCGCCCAAGGTCACTTCCGGCCTCTTCCAGGTGGTGCACAAGCTCTACGGGCTGGCTTTCAGCGAAGTGAGCAGGGCCGACGTCTGGCACCCAGACGTGAAGCTCTACGAGCTCCGCGACGAGACGGGGGGGTTGCGCGGGCGCCTCTATGTGGACCTCTATGCCCGCATCGGCAAGCGCGGCGGTGCCTGGATGGACGAGACCCTGAACCGGCGGCGCACGGCCGGGGGTCTGCAGATCCCCGTGGCCTTCCTGAGCTGTAATTTCCCGCCGCCCCTCGAAGACACGCCCTCGCTCCTCACCCACGACGACGTGGTGACCCTGTTCCACGAGCTTGGCCACTGCCTGCACCACCTGCTGACCCGGGTGGACTATCCCTCCGTGGGCGGCATAAACGGCGTGGCCTGGGACGCGGTGGAACTGCCGAGCCAGTTCCACGAGAACTTCGCCTGGACCCGGGAGGGGCTGGATCTCGTGAGCGGCCACTACGAGAGCGGCGCGCCCCTGCCGGAGGACTTGTACCGAAAGATGCAGGGGGCGCGACATTTCCACAGCGGCCTGCACCTCATCCGCCAGCTGGAGTTCGCACTGTTCGATTTCCGCCTCTATCTCGGGGCGGCGAACGCCCAGGATCCGGACTTCGCGGGCCGCACCCTAGAGGCAACGCGGCAAGAGGTAGCGGTGATACTGCCACCGAAATGGAACCGCTTCGCCCACAGCTTCTCCCACATCTTCTCCGGCGGCTATGCCGCCGGCTACTACAGCTACCTCTGGGCCGAGGTGCTGGCGGCGGACGCCTACGGGGCGTTCGAGGAAGCGGGGATCTTCGACCGCGGCACGGGTCGGCGCTTCATGGCGAGCGTCTTGGAGCAGGGTGGCAGCCGCAAGGCCATGGATCTCTTCGTGGAATTCCGCGGCCGCGAACCCACATTAGATGCTTTCCTGAGATTGAACGGGTTAGCAGCTTGAAAATAGCTTCTTGGGCGAGCCGGTGATTTAGGCGAAACGCCCGCACAGGGAAGTGCGGGCTGGTCATGACACCAGGGATGGATAGAAGGCGTTATCAAATGAAAATTGCATCTTGGAACGTCAACTCTCTCCGCGTCCGCCTGCCCCACGTGCTGCAATGGCTGGACACCGTCCGCCCGGATGTCCTCGCCTTGCAAGAGATCAAGATGACCGACGCGGAGTTCCCGGCGGGCGAGTTCGACCGCCTCGGCTACCAGGCCATCTGTTCCGGTCAACCCACCTACAACGGCGTCGCGCTCCTCTCCCGCGATGAACCCGACGAGGTGGTGACGGCGCTGCCGGACTTCCAGGACACCCAGCGCCGGGTGCTGGGCGCGAAAGTCCGCGGTGTGTACGTGTTGGACCTGTACGTGCCCAACGGCCAGAGCCTGGATTCGGATAAGTACCGCTACAAGCTCGACTGGCTGGCTGAGCTCGACCGGTGGCTCAAGGATCTCGCGCGCGAGCAGCCGAACCTGGTTCTGCTGGGGGATTTCAACGTTGCCCCGGAGGACCGGGACGTGCACGACCCTAAGGCCTGGGAGGGCCAAGTGCTGGTGAGCGAACCGGAACGCAAAGCCTTCCGCGCGCTGTTGCAGCACGGCCTCAAGGACAGCTTCCGCCTGCTGAACGAAGACCCCGGCCACTACAGCTGGTGGGATTACCGTGCCGCCGGATTCCAGCGCAACCTGGGGCTGCGCATCGACCACATCCTGCTCTCGGCGCCGCTGGCGGAGCGCTGTGCCGCCGCCTGGATCGACCGGGAACCGCGCACCTGGGAGCGGCCCTCGGACCACACCCCGGTGCTGGTGGAGCTCACCCTACCCTGAATCCGGCCTGGGGCCGGCGGCCGCATATTCATGGGATATTCGTCCCACCCCCAGTAACGGCGAGGTGCCCCGGGATTCAGACTGTGATGCAGTTAACATAATTTCTTGCTTGGACCTCATTACAATTCTGCGTATGCTCCGGGCAGATTGATTGATGGCTACTTAGGGGAACGTCCGCTACCCGCCACGAGAGCGGGGACGGCGTCACAGGCATCGATGAGCGACTTCAAGACACGCCGCAGCGAATTCGACGTCACCAACCGCGTCAAGGTGAGTGACCCCATAGCCGTGTCCGCGGCGGTACAGGCCATCTATTCCGACCTCTACCCGCGCGGCTCCCTGAAGCCGCTGCGTACCGCGTTCGCGGACTTCGCCCGCATGTACCGCGGCGAGGACCCGCATTTCCACGGTTGCGAGACCACCTACCACGACATGCAGCACAGCCTGGACGTGACCCTGTCCCTCGCCCGCCACATCGACGGCTACGAGCGCAGCCAGCGGCCGTCCCGGCGGCTGGGGGCGAAGCGCGCCGTCGTGGGCATCGTCACCGCGCTTTACCACGACGTGGGTTACCTGCGCAGCACCCGCGACCGGCGCCACCGGGACGGGGCCGAGTACACCTTAAGCCACGTGAGCCGCGGCGGCCATTTCCTGGGGCATTATCTCGACCGGCTCGGGCTCGGCAGCGACGCGCACATCGCCAGCCAGATGATCCATTACACCGGCTACGAGCGAGACATCAACCGCATCCAGCTCGGGGACGAGCGCTACACGCGGCTGGGGCACCTGCTCGGCACCGCGGACCTGACCACGCAGATGGCGGATCGCTGTTACCTGGAGAAATGCCGCGACCGGCTGTACATGGAGTTCGTGAAGGGCGGCGTGGCGGAGCGCAGGATGCCGGACGGCAAGACCTTCGTGCTGTACTCCTCACCCCGCGACCTCATGCAGAAGACCCCGGGGTTCTTCCATAAGACCCTGGCGGACCGCCTGGACGGCACCTTCGGCCGCGCCCACGAGTTCGCCGCCAGACATTTCGGCGGACACAGCCTGTACATGGAATCCGTGCGCCACAACATCGCGCACCTGCAACGCATCATCCACCACAACGACTGGTCCTTGCTGCGCCGCCAGCCGCCGCTGTTCACCGCCGAGTCGATGCGCTGGAAACTCCTGCCCCAGATTGGGAGCGCTTGAGGCGTTCCGTCCAGTCGACGAAAAAAAACGGCGCCCTTTGGGCGCCGTGTCGTTTCCAGGGATTCAGCCCGGGATCATTTCTTGGCCTGGACCTCGCCATAGGTCACCGGGAAGCCATTCGGCGCACGCGCCAGGGACCATTGTCCCGGCGAGGTCTTGCCGAAGTTGAGGCCGATCACATAGCTCGCATAGTCGGCGCTAATCAGGAGGCCCGGCACCCATATGGAGACCGCGCCGTCGGACCAGAACGAAAGGCCGCAAGTCACCGGCGAGTTATTGATGGTCATGGCGCATTCCGCGCCGGAAACCGACAGCACCACCTGGGTGGCGCTGCCGTCGTTATTGCGCAGCAGCAACGGTTTGGCGGGGTCCGCCACCGCCCAACTCGGCGGGAACGGGTACTGGTTGCCGAGATCCGGCGCCGTGGTCGCGGTCATGCCGGACGGAGTGCCATCGATCTTCGCGGTCACCGTGCCCTTGGAGGTGGTGATGTCGATGCTCATGTGGGTGTGGGGATCACCGAGGGCGTCTGCCTCGTCGGCGGTCACCTTGCAGGGGTAGGTGAGCACCTGGGCGTCGGAATAGAAGCCCACCATGGTCACGTACTTGCAGGTCTTGCCCGAGATGATGAAGTTACCGCTGTTGGTCCCTGAACGCGGCGTCGGCGTGCCGCGCAGCGTGTAGTAGTCTCCGCCGGACGAACAGCCGGCCGCCGCCAGCACCAGGGCCCCCATCAGGCCCGCTACCACCAAGCCGCCTTGTCTCATGGGTCTTTTCTCCAGGTCATGGAAGGTTTCCGCAGCCAATCTGCGCGCTATTTGTTAACCCATCCGGCGACTTAGTGCAACCGCAGACGCCGTGCCTATACCTCTCCAGCACGGCAGCATCTTTGATTGGGTCGCCAGCCCAAGATAAACATCGATATAACCCCATGATTTATATGAGATATGTGCCAGGTACAATCACCGCTGTGTTCGCTTACCGGCTCCGGTAGGATGAATCGCATCCGTCGAATCGAGGGCAGGGCGCGACATGAAAGCATTCCGGAACGGCCAAAGGGTGACGGAGGGCAAGTGAAAGTCATCCTCTTCGGCGCCAGCGGCATGGTGGGCCAGGGCGTGCTCAGGGAATGCCTGCGGGATCCCGGCGTTGAGCGGGTGCTCTCCATCGGCCGCAGCCTATCCGGGAAACAGGACCCCAAACTCGAAGAGCTGGCGTTGAAGGATCTCTACGACCTCGGCCCTGTGGAATCCAAGCTCAAAGGGTACGACGCCTGCTTCTTCTGCTTAGGGGTCTCCGCCGCCGGCATGCGCGAGGCGGATTACCGGCGCATCAGCTACGACCTGACCCTGGCCGCCGCCACCGTGCTGGCAAGGCTCAACCCAGGCATGACCTTCATCTACGTCTCCGGCCAGGGAACCGACAGCACGGAGAAAGGCCGCGTCATGTGGGCACGGGTCAAGGGCGCGACCGAGAATGCCCTCTTGGCCCTACCCTTCAAGGCAGCCTACATGTTCCGGCCCGGCATCATCCGGCCCTTGCACGGCATACGCTCCAAGACCAGGGCCTATCAGCTCTTCTACACCCTCTTCGGGCCGTTCCTGGGCTTGGTTGCACGGTTCTCGCCTGACAGCGTCACCAGCACCGAGCAGATGGGCCGGGCTATGCTGCGTGCCGCCCGGGAAGGCGCACCCAAGCCGTTCCTGGAGAATCGGGACATCAACCGCCTCTAGGGTCCCGGAAGTGATCAGCCGTTATTCGACCGTCACGGACTTGGCGAGATTGCGCGGCTTGTCCACGTCCGTGCCACGCTTCAAGGCCGTGTGGTAGGCCAGGAGCTGCACGGGGATGGCGTGCACGATGGGCGAGAGCATGCCGGCGTGGCGCGGGGTGCGGATCACGTGTACCCCCTCACTCTCGGCGAAGTGGCTGTCCTGGTCGGCGAACACGAAGAGCTCCCCGCCGCGGGCTCGCACTTCCTGCATGTTGGACTTCACCTTCTCCAGCAGCACGTCGTTGGGAGCGATGACCACCACCGGCATGTCCCGGTCCACCAGTGCCAAAGGCCCGTGTTTGAGTTCGCCGGCGGGATAGGCCTCGGCGTGGATGTAGGAGATCTCCTTGAGCTTCAAGGCGCCTTCGAGGGCGATGGGATAGTGCATACCGCGGCCGAGAAAGAGCGCGTGCTGCCGTTCCGCGAAGCGCTGGGCCCAGGCGATGATCTGCGGTTCGAGATTGAGGGCGTGCTGCACCGCCTCGGGCAGATGCCGCAGGTTCTGTCCATGGACGCGTTCCTTATCGGGCGTGAGCTTGCCTTGCTGCTTCGCCAGGATCACCGCCAGGATGAACAGCGCCGCGAGCTGGGTGGTGAACGCTTTGGTGGAGGCGACGCCGATCTCGGGGCCG
>DATGHI010000130.1:0-8439 GCA_035308065.1 Gammaproteobacteria bacterium
ATCAACCCGCCCCAGAGCGCCATCCTCGGCATGCATGCCACCAAGGATCGCGCGGTGGTGGTGGACGGCCAGGTGGTGGCGCGGCCCATGATGTACATCGCGCTCACCTACGACCACCGCATCATCGACGGCAAGGAAGCGGTGCTGACACTAGTCTCGATCAAGGAATCTTTAGAAGACCCAGCGCGCTTGGTTCTGCAGATCTGATACACCCAAACCCTTTATAACGAGCGGCCCCGACAGGGGCCGCTCGATTCTCGAAAAGAGGAATCGCCATGAGTCAAGCTTTCGATGTGGTCGTGATCGGCGGCGGTCCCGCCGGCTACGTCTCCGCCATCCGCGCCGCTCAGAACGGCTTGAAGACCGCCTGCGTGGACAACTGGAAGAACCTGGACGGCAAGCACGCCTTCGGCGGCACCTGCCTCAACGCCGGCTGCATCCCCTCCAAGGCGCTGCTCGAATCCTCCGAGATGTACCACAAGGCGACCCACGAGTTCACCGCTCACGGCATCAAGACCGGCGCTGTGAGCATGGACGTGTCCGCCATGCAGGCGCGCAAGGCCAAGATCACCACCAGCCTCACGGGCGGCATCGCCCAGCTGTTCAAGTCCAACAACGTCACCGGCATCCGGGGCACCGGCCGCCTGCTCAAGGGCAACAAGGTTGAAGTCACGGATTTCGACGACCCCAAGAAGAAGGAGGTCATCGAGGCCAAGCACGTGGTGCTGGCAGCGGGGTCGGGGCCCGTGGAACTCAAGGTGGCGCTCTTCGACCGCAAGGACGTCGTGGATTCCTGGGGCGCGCTGGAGTTCGCCGAAGTGCCGAAGCGCCTCGGGGTCATCGGTGGCGGCGTTATCGGCCTGGAACTCGGCAGCGTCTGGCATCGACTGGGTTCCCAGGTGACCATCCTCGAGGCCATGGACAACTTCCTGTTCATGGCGGACCAGCAGGTGGCCAAGGACGCGGAGCGCCAGTTCCGCAAGCAGGGCCTGGACATCCGCCTCGGCGCCAAGGTGACGGGCGCGGAGAAGGGCAAGACCGGCATCAGCGTCGGCTACGACGACAAGGACGGCAAGCAGAAGATCGAGGTGGACAAGCTGATCGTGGCCGTGGGCCGCCGGCCCGCCACCCGAAACTTGCTGGAGGACGGCAGCGGCGTCGCCCTGGACGAACGCGGCTTCATCAAGGTGGACCACGAGTGCCGCACCGGCGTCGCCAATGTCTGGGCCATAGGCGACTGCGTGCGCGGACCGATGCTGGCCCACAAGGGCTCCGAAGAGGGCGTGATGGTGGCCGACCTCATCGCCGGCAAGGTGTCGGAGATGAACTACGACGTCATCCCCTCCATCATCTACACTTGGCCCGAGATCGCCTGGGTAGGCAAGACCGAGGAGGAACTCAAGAAGAAGGGCGTACGCTACAAGACGGGCAGCTTCCCGTTCGCGGCCAACGGCCGTGCCAAGGCCATGGAAGCCTCCGCCGGCATGGTCAAGATGCTGGCCCATGCGGACAACGATGAGATCCTGGGTGTACACATCGTGGGTCCCATGGCTTCGGAGATGATCGCCGAGGCGGTGGTGGCCATGGAATTCCGTGCCAGCGCCGAGGACCTGCAGCGCACCATCCACGCCCACCCGACCCTGTCGGAATCCATGCACGAGGCGTCATTGTCCGTGGATAAGCGCGCGATCCACGCCATCAACAAATAATGCGGATCTCGCACTCTATTATGTAGTGCTGACTACACTGTCAACTGAAACCAAGAAGGCGCTGTGAAGCGTCTTCTTTTTTTTATTGCCTCATGCCAGGTGGCGGAGTAGGGTGGACCAACGATGTGGAAATCTTTGTGTCGAGTCCTGTTCATATTCGCAGCCCTGCCTGCCGCCGTGCAGGCGGCGCCAACGGCGCCACCTTCCCACGCGGTGGTGTTCATCTATCACCGTTTCGGTGATGACCGCTATCCCAGCACTAACACCGGCACCAAACAGTTCGCCGCCGAACTCGAATGGCTCGCCGCCAACCACTACGAGGTGTGGCCGCTGCCGCGCATCGTCGAGGTTCTCCAGGCGGGCAAGGAAATCCCCGATCACGTGGTGGCCATCACCCTCGACGACGCGTTCCAATCAGCCTACGAGCACGCCTATCCGCTGCTCAAGGCCCGCGGTTGGCCATTCACGGTGTTCGTGAGCACCGATTCGGTGGATGAACACGCGTCGGATTTCATGACCTGGGACGAACTGCGGGAGATGGCGGCCCATAGCGCGACCCTGGCGAACCACACCGCCGACCATGGCCACCTGCCGTTCCGCGAGAAAGGCGAATCCGACCTCGCCTGGGCGGACCGGATCCGGGGCGACATCGAGAAGGCACAGGCTCGGCTGCAGGCAGAGCTCGGCAAGGACGCCAACACGCAACCTAAGCTCTTCGCCTACCCCTACGGGGAATACAGCGAGGAACTGGTGAAACTGGTGAACGGCTTGGGCTACATCGCCTTCGGCCAGCAGGCGGGCGTGCTCACCTCACCCTTGGATCCCCGTGCCCTGCCGCGTTTCCCCATCAACGAGCATTACGCCGCGGTGGACGACTTCGCCCTGCGGGCGGCCGCTCTGCCCATGCCGTTCAAGTCCGTTGCGCCGTGGGACCCGCAGATCCACGCCGACAACCCGCCGAAACTGGAAGCGACCCTCGATACGGAGTCGGTACCCGCGGCAGCGTTGCACTGCTACGAGAACGGCTCGGAAATGCGCATCGAGTGGCAGGACGCGGCCAAGACCCGCTTCACCTTGCGTGCCGCAAAGTCCCTGGGCGTGGGGCGAGACCGCTACAATTGCACCGCCAACGTGGACGGCCGTTACCGCTGGTATAGCCATATGTGGCTGCTGGCCCCGGCTCCCTGACCGCCGGAAATGAGCGTCACTCGCTGATGGGGTTGAGAGACAAGGTGCTGAGCCTGCCCAGTTCGCTGCTGCGCAGCATCTCGCGGATGTTGTTCACGTAGATGTCGCCGGCCGTGGAGTAGCGGTCCAGGGCGCCCGCCAGCGCGAAGGCATCCAAAGGTTTGCCTGCGGAGCGCATCGCCGCGCGCAGGTCGCGGAAATCGGTGTAGGCGAAGCCGATATTGATGTTGTGAAGGTAAGCCCGCACCGAAGCCTCGATGTCGGGATAGACCCGTACCATGTTGGTGGCGTCGTCGGGACGGTTCATCGGCACCGAGCCCGCGTCCTCGTTCCAGGTCCAGATGCCGAACAGGTTGTTGGACTCGAGAGCGAAGCGCGAGGTGCCCCAGCCGCTCTCCTGGGCCGCTTGGGCGAGCACCAGCGCAACCGGCACCACGTCCACCCGCCTGAGCAGGGTATCGCGTACTGCCGGATCATTCAGGTCGCCGTCCACGCGGTAGCGGGCGGCGATGCGCGCCACTTCCTGGCCCGCATCGGTCTGCGGGTTCACCTGTCCCAGGCCGAATTGCTGCAACAGGAACGCCCGCTCGTTCCAGATGCGTGAGTTCTCGGCCAGCACGATGGGAAGGAGCGCCCGGTAGAAGATGGTCTTCTTCTGGTCCTTGTCCAGGGTGTCCATGCCGTAGGGCAGGCTCTGCACGGCATAGGGCGGGACCGTGTCCGCGGGCGGCCAGTCGTAGTCCTCGCTGGAGAAGATGTTCTTCAGGGCCTCGGCGGAGGGCGGCTTGATGGGGATCAGTTGCACGTTGTCCGCGGATTGGATTTCGGCGGGGCGCACGTGCTGGTACTGACGGCTGATGATCCAGGCCACGGTGAGCGGCAGGAGCGCGAACAGGGTGTAGGCCACCGTACGGCCCAGGCGGGCCAGTTTCGATGGGGGGCGCCGCTGCGGTGCGCGGGCCGGCGGGTGTCTTTTACGCGTGGAACGCACGGACCGACTGTATTACAGCCTCGGTCCGAATAACACCCTTGAATTCTACCGCGCTTGGGCTATACGGGCCGCGTGCTGCACGCCGGGTATCTGCATCAGGCGGTTGAGCAGCCGAGAGAGCTGGGGCAGGCCGGACACTCCGACCGTGAGCCTGAGCTGCAGCATGCCGATATCCGGTTGCGGGTGGGAATCGAGGGCCAACAACCGCAGTTGTTCCTCCGCCAGCAATGCCATGAGATCGTTCAGCAGGTTGCGCCGGTCGCGAGCCTCCACTTCCACCTCCACCGGGTGGCCTTGGGATGCATCGGCGCCCCAGCGCACTTCCGTGAGGCGTTGCGGCGCGCGCACCGCGATCCGCGCAAGACTCGTGCAGTTGCGGCGATGCACCGTGACACCGCGCCCCTGGGTGATGTAACCGCGGATCGCCTCGCCCGGCACGGGGCGGCAGCAGCGCGCCAAGGACACCAGCACGTCGCCTGCGATGCCCGGCAGGGTCACCGCCGGTTGGCGCGAACCACGCTGCCGAGGCCTGCGCGCGGGTTTCACCGGCGGGGGTTTCGTCTGTGCCAGTTCCTTCTGCAGCGCGCCGGCGAGCTGGGCCTGGGAAAGATCGCCGGCCCCCAATGCGGCGAACAGGTCGTCCAGGTTCTCGGATTGGAAATGCTTGAGCAGCCGATCGTGGCGGAAGTCGCGGATCGCCAGCCGGTCCAGTTCCCGTTCCAGGGTCTCGCGCCCGTAACTCACGTTCAGGCCGCGGTCCTGCTGGCGGAAGAACGCGCGCAGCTTGTCCCGGGCCCGGGGCGTGGCCAGATAGCCGCTCTGGGGGTTCAACCAGTCGCGGCTGGGTTCCCCCTGTCGTGCCGTCTGTATCTCCACCTGGTCGCCGTCCGAAAGCAGGTGGCTGATGGGCACGAGTCGGCCGTTGACGCGTGCGCCGCGGCAGCGGTGACCCACGTCGGTGTGCACGTAATAGGCGAAGTCCAGCGCCGTTGCGCCCCTCGGCAGATCGAAGACCTCGCCCTTGGGGGTGAGCACGTAGACCCGTTCTTCCACGAGTTCGGTGCGGAAGCGCTCGATGAAATCCTCGTCGCCGCCCGGCGCCAGCAGCTGGCGCATCCAGCCGATACGGGTCTCCAGCGCCGGATCGTAGTGAGCACCTTCCTTGTAGCGCCAGTGGGAGGCGACGCCGAACTCAGCGTGCCGGTGCATCTCGCGGGTACGGATCTGGATCTCCAGGGGCTTGGCCCCGGGCCCCAACACGGCCGTGTGTAGCGAGCGGTAGAAGTTATCTTTGGGTGCGGCGATGTAGTCGTCGAATTCCCGGGCCAAGTGCCGCCACAGTCCATGGACCACGCCCAGGGCCGCGTAGCAGGCGGACACGTCGTCCACCAGGACGCGCAGCGCCCGCAGGTCGTACATGTCGTCGAAGGACAGGCCCTTCCTGTGCATCTTCTTCCAGATGCTGTAGATGTGCTTCGGCCGGCCGCTGACTTCTGCGTCGATGCCCGCTGTCTTCAGCCTGGCGGCGAGTTCTGAGGAGGCTTCCGCGAGGTAGGCTTCCCTGTCGCTGCGCCGCTCCTTGAGCCAGCCGGCCACCTGCCGGTACTGCTCGGGTTCCAGGTAGCGGAAGGCCAGGTCTTCCAGCTCCCATTTGAGCTGCCATATGCCGAGGCGGTTGGCGAGTGGTGCGTAGATGGCGCGGCTGGCGGCGGCGAGGCGCTTTTGCCCTTCCTCGGGAAGGGCTTTGGCGGCGCGCAACTCGTACAGACGCTCCGCGAGGCGGATCACCATGACACGGCCGTCGCGGATCACCGCCAGCAGCAGTTTGCGCAGGTTCTCGGCCTGGGCGGTCGACAGTGGGCCTTCCGCATGACCGCCCACGGCCTCCAGGGACGGCAGCGCCAGTACCTCGCGCATCAGTCCGGCGGCGTCGGGGCCGAGACGGCCTTCCAGGACTTCGGCCGGGATGTGGCCGGCGAGCGGTACGGCCATGCCGCCGCGCACGATCACCGGGTCCAGCTCCAATCCTTCGAGTATCCCGCCTATGCCCCCGGCACGTGCGCGCAGTTCCGCGGGCAGGATGGATTCACCGGCGAGCGCGCCGAGCAGCGGTGTGTTGACGGATGCGGGGCGGGAACGTGAAGGCATGCGGAAGCTGCAAACGGGTGTCACATACGGCGTTTAACGGTATCATATATGCATAATCACCGTCTTGGACCTTCAGGAGAAGCATGATGAGGTTTCAACGTCTGGGTCTCTTCCTGGTTCTGGCGTCTGCGGCTTTCGCGGCGAATGCGGCCAACATCGATTTCAACCTGGCGAGCAACGCCGCGGCGGTGGATTTCACCACCAATCTGACCGACACGGGACTCGAGGGTGATCTGGGCTACCTCCACCATACGGGTAGGGCGGACATCGCCGATGCGGGCCTCGATCTCAGCGGCAACGCCAGCCCGGTGGGTTCGCCGCTCATCTTCGGCGTGGGCGCCAAGGCTTTCTTCATCAACCCCAAGACGGTGGACGTGAACGGCTTGGCCGTGGGCGTCGGCGCGCACTTCCGCTACACCTGGCCCACCTATAACCGCTTCGCCATCGGCGGCGAACTGTATTACGCCCCCAACATCGTCTCGTTCCGCAACACCGACCGTTACCTGCAGGCGGGCGTGCGCGCCGCCTACCAGGTGCTGCGCAACGCGGACGTGTACGTGGGCTACCGCTACATCACCGCCGCCTTCACCGGCGGATCCAGCATCACCCTGGACAGCTCCTTGGTGCTGGGCATGAGCCTCACCTTCTGAGACAGGCAGTATCCGACCCATGGCCGGACACAGCAAATGGGCCAACATCCAGCACCGCAAGAACGCGCAGGACGCCAAACGCGGCAAGCTGTTCACGCGCCTGATCCGTGAGATCACCACGGCGGCGCGCCGCGGCGATCCGGACGCGGCCAACAACCCGCGCCTCCGGCTCGCCATCGACAAGGCGCTCACCGCCAATATGACCAAGGACACCATCGAGCGCGCCATCAAACGCGGGGCCGGGGGTGATGACGGCGCCACCTATGAGGAGATCCGCTACGAGGGCTACGGCCCCGGCGGCGTCGCCATCATCGTCGAGTGCATGTCCGACAACCGTACCCGTACCGTGGGCGAGGTTCGGCATGCCTTCACCAAGCACGGCGGCAACTTGGGTGCCGACGGCTCCGTGAGTTACCTCTTCAACAAGTGCGGCGTGCTGGCCTTCCCGGCTTCCACCGGCGAGGACAAGGTCATGGAAGCCGCCCTGGAGGCGGGTGCCGAGGACGTGGTCACCGATGGCGACATCGAGGTATTGACCGATCCCGGCAGCTTCCTCAAAGTGAAGGAGACGATGGAGAAAGCGGGCCTGAAGCCCGAGTCTTCCGAGGTCACCTTGCGGGCCTCGACCTCCGTTTCCCTCGATAAGGAGCACGCTGAATCGGTGATGAAGCTGCTGGAGGCGCTGGAAAACCTGGAGGATGTGCAGACCGTCTACTCCAACGCGGATTTCCCCGACGAGGTCCTGCGGGCTTTGGGCGGGTGAGCGCAGGAGTGGCGCGCATCCTGGGCATCGATCCCGGTTCGCTCTCCACGGGCTATGGCATCATCGACAGCGAGGGTCAGTCGCTGAAATACGTGGCCTGCGGGCGTATCCGCACCGGCGGGGATGACTTCGCCCAACGTCTGGCGGACATCTATTTCGGTGTCGCCCGTCTGGTGGATGAATACGCCCCGGACGAGGTGGCGGTGGAACGGACCTTCGTACACAAGAATGCCGATAGCGCCCTGAAGCTCGGCCAGGCCCGGGCCGCGGCCATCTGCGGTACGCTTTTGAAGTCCCTGCCTCTGCATGAGTACACTCCCAAGGAAGTGAAGCAGGCGGTAGTGGGCAAGGGCGGGGCCGGCAAGGAGCAGGTTCAGCATATGATGCGGGTGCTCCTCAAGCTCAAGGGCGAATTGCAGGCCGACAGCGCCGATGCGCTGGCGGTAGCGGTGTGCCATGCCCACAGCCGCGGCCTGAAGAACCAGCTGGCGCGCCTGGCACGGGGAGAGCGGCGATGATCGGTTTCCTGCGCGGCCTGATCCTGCGCAAGCAGCCTCCGCACCTACTTATAGACGTACACGGCGTCGGCTACGAGGTGGAGGCGCCCATGTCCACCTTCTATAACCTGCCTGAGGCCGGCGCCGAGGTCACCCTTTTCACCCATCTCGTGGTCCGGGAGGACGCTCAGGTGCTGTTCGCCTTCGGCAGCGAGGCGGAGCGGCGCTTCTTCCGCAGCCTCATCCGCGTGAACGGCGTGGGCCCGAAGCTCGCGCTCACCATCCTCTCCGGCATCAGCGTCGACGGCTTCGTGCGTTGTGTGCGCGAGAACGACACGGCGGCACTCACGCGCCTGCCGGGCATCGGCAAGAAGACCGCCGAGCGCCTGGTGGTGGAGATGCGTGACCGGCTCGACGATGTGGGAGCGCCGAGGGCGGCCGGTGCCTCCGCTCACCCGCGGGACGAGGCCCTGAGCGCGCTGGTGTCCCTGGG
>DATGHI010000131.1:0-4518 GCA_035308065.1 Gammaproteobacteria bacterium
CGCGTGCGCCGATGGAATCTCCGGACTTGCGCAACCCATCCACGAAGCTCTCCAGTTCGGGGACGCGGCCGGGATCTGCACAGAAGAACGGGTTAGCGTCCACCGCCGTGAGGTCCTTCACCTCCAGCGTGAGCGGACCCAGTTCCGCCAACCATCCGCGGATCACAATGTCGAAGCGTTCGTGCAGGTACTTGCGGGCGATGGCTCCCGCCGCGACACGCATCACCGTCTCCCGCGCCGAGGCGCGCCCGCCGCCGCGGTGGTCGCGGCGACCATATTTCATGAGATAGGTGTAGTCCGCATGACCCGGACGGAACTTGTCCTGGATGGTCTCATAATCCTTCGAACGCGCATCGGTGTTCTCGATCAAGAGGCCGATGGGGGTGCCCGTGGTTCGTCCCTCGAACACACCTGAGAGGATGCGCACCGCGTCCGCCTCTTGCCGCTGGGAGGTATGGCGCGAGGTGCCGGTGCGGCGCCGGTCCACGTCTTGCTGGATGTCCGCTTCCGTGAGTTCCATCCCCGGGGGGCAGCCGTCCACGATGCAGCCCAGCGCCGGCCCGTGACTTTCACCGAAGGTCGTGACGCTGAACAGGCGTCCGAAGCTGTTACCGGACACGCGCCGTCTTCTTGTGCGGCTTGGGCTTGCCTGCCGAGGCGAATTGCGAGGCGCGGAGCAAGAGTACTTCCGCGTGACCGCGTTGGAACTCGAGCCAGGTGAACGGCAGCTCAGGATAGGCCTGCTCCAGGGCCCAGCGGCTGTTGCCCACTTCCACCACCAGGATGCCGTGCGGTGCCAAGTATCGCGGCGCACCCGCGAGGATGCGGCGCACGATGTCGAGGCCGTCGTGTCCCGCGGCGAGGCCGAGCTTCGGCTCGTGGCGGTGTTCGTCCGGCAGGGTCGCCATGTCCTCCGCGTCCACGTAGGGCGGGTTGCTGACGATGATGTCGTAGGGCGCTTCCGGCAGGCCGTCGAACACGTCCGCATGGTGCAGCAGCACCCGGTCGGCCACGTGCAGCTTCTCCGCGTTCATGCGTGCCACCTCGAGCGCACCCGGCGAGACGTCGGTGGCATCCACCGCCGCATCGTGGAAGGCATAGGCGCAGGCCACGGCGATGCAGCCGCTGCCGGTGCACAGGTCGAGGATGCGGTTGACCCGTTCCGGCTCTATCCAGGGCTCGAATTGGGCCTCGATGAGCTCGGCGATGGGCGAGCGCGGCACCAGCACGCGTTCGTCCACGTAGAAATCCAGGCCCGCGAAACGGGCCCGGTTGGTGATGTAGGCGTAGGGCTTGCGTTCCTGCACGCGCCGCTGCAGCAGGGCGTAGACCGCGCGCTTCTCCTCCTCCGTCAACCGGCCGTCCAGCAACCAGGACGGAATGTCGTGGTCGAGGGCCAGCGCGTGCAGCACCAGGTTGAGGGCCTCGTCCACGGCGTTGGAGGTACCGTGCTCGAAGTGCAGCTTGGCGCGGTTGAATGCGCTCGCTCCCCAGCGGATGAAATCCCTGGGCGTGTCGAGACGCGCGGCGATATCTTCGTAGCGTTCCATCATGCTTCACCCATGTCCGTGCCGGACTATGATAAAGGAGTGCGACGAGTTACCGCCAACGCTGTGGCATAATCCGCGCATGAAATTCCGCGACCTGCTGCCCTACATGGGGCTCCTCGTGCTGGCGCTCGCGGTCGGGGTCCTGGCGGGCTACCTGACCTTCAATTCCCGGCGTCCGCCCCCGCCCCACACCGACGCCCTGCTGCTGCATGCGCCCAAGGCGCTGCCGGATTTCACGCTCACGGACACCATGGCGAAGACGCTGGACAAGGACCGTCTCATGGGCCGCTGGAGCCTGCTCTACTTCGGTTACACCCATTGCCCAGACGCCTGCCCTACCACGCTCGCCGCCCTCGACAAGATGCAGCGTTACCTCGCGAACCTGCCGCAGGACAAACGGCCGCAGGTCTATTTCATCTCCGTGGATCCCAAGCGCGACGATCCGAAGCTGCTGGGTGATTACACGCTGTACTTCAATTCCGACTTCGTCGCCGCCACCGGCAGCCTCGAAAACCTCAGGGCACTGATGGGACCGCTGGACCTGGAATTCTCCTATGACAAACCGGATGCCAAGGGCGACTACGGCGTCAACCATTCCACCGCCGTGATCCTGGTGGATCCGGAAGCGGAGGAGACAGCGCTCTTCGTCCCGCCGCTGGACCCGAAGCGCATGGCGTCGGATTACGCCAACATCCTCAAGTATTACGGAGAACAATTCTGATGCGCCGCCTCCTGCCTCTGCTCCTCCTGCTCGCCGCCGCGTCCGCTTGGTGCGACGGCCCCACGGTGCGCGCGAGCCATGTGTGGATACGCGACGCCCCGCCGGGCATTAAGGTGCTCGCCGCCTACTTCACGCTTCAGAATCTGACGGACAAGCCCCTGAACCTCGTCGCCGTGAGCAGCCCGGATTTCGATGCCGTGATGCTGCACCAGAGCGTGGTGAAGGGCGGCGTGGAGAGCATGCTGCCGGTGGACAGCCTGATCATCCCCGCGGATGGCAGCGTCGAACTCCAGCCCGGCGGTTATCACGTCATGCTCATGCAACCCAAGAGGAACCTGTTCAGCGGCGACATGGTGACGCTGATGCTGACGTTCTCCGACAAATCCGAACTCGCCATCCTGGCGCCGGTGCGCCACGATCCTCCCGAGCACTGAGTCCATGGACGGGGAACCGGTCGGCGCGACCCTCGGTGACCGCATCAAGGCTTGGCTGCAGTACCCGGTGCCGCAGCATCTGATCTCGCGCCTCACCCACAGGCTCACCCGCATCCATCGCCCCGGTTTCAAGGACTGGATGATCGCGGACTTCATCCGCCGCTTCGGCGTGGACATGACCGAGGCTGCGCAATCGGACCCCGGAGCTTATCCGACCTTCAACGCGTTCTTCACCCGCGCGCTGAAGACGGGTGCGCGCCCCCTGGACAAGACGCAGGATTCCATCGTCTCCCCGGTGGACGGCACCGTGAGCCAGATCGGTGCCATCGCTGCCGGCCGCATTTTCCAGGCCAAGGGCCGGGAGTTCACCACGCTGGAACTCCTGGGGAACGGCGCGGAGTCTGCAGCGCACTTCAGCGACGGCGCCTTCACCACCCTCTATCTCTCGCCTCGGGATTACCACCGAATCCACATGCCCGTCGGGGGCATGCTCACTCGCATGCTACATGTCCCCGGACGGCTCTTCAGCGTGAATCCACCCACCACCCGTGCGGTGCCTCGACTCTTCGCCCGCAACGAGCGCGTGGCCTGTCTGTTCGATACAGATGCGGGCCCGCTGGCGCTGGTCATGGTGGGCGCCATGAATGTGGCCAGCATCGAGACCGTCTGGGCCGGCGAAGTGACGCCGCCGCGGCGCCCGCGGGTGCAGGTCTGGGATTACAAGCCGGGTGACGTGAAGCTCGAAAAAGGCGACGAGGTGGGCCGCTTCAACATGGGTTCCACGGTGATCCTGCTGTTCGCCAAGGACCGCATCCGCTGGGAATCGGGCTACGGGCCCGGCAGCGCCGTGTGCATGGGCCGCAAACTGGCCACTCTTATCTAAGACTCTCCAAAAAGACCTTCGCCAGAGCTTCCAGCCCTTCCTGATCTTCCCGGTCGAAGCGTGCGAGCTTGGGGCTGTCCAGGTCCAGCACGCCGATCACCTCATCCTTATATACCAGCGGCACCACCAACTCCGAACGGGAATCCCCGTCGCAGAAGATGTGGCCGGGGAACGCGTCCACGTCCGGCACCAACTGGGTCTTGCGGGTCTGGGCGGCGGTGCCGCAGACACCCTTGCCCATGGCGATGTGCACGCAGGCGGGCTTGCCCTGGAACGGCCCCACCAGCAGTTCGCCCTCCTGCATGAAATAGAAACCCACCCAGTTCAGGTCGGGCAAGGTGTGATAGAGCAACGATGTGAAGTTGGCGGCGTTGGCGACGCGGTCGTGCTCGCCGTGCAACAAACCCTTGGCCTGGGACAGGAGGTCGGCGTACAACTCGGACTTGCTGTCCGCCTTCACTTTCTTGAGTTCGAAGCTCATGTATCCACCTTAAGCCCTGTCTGCAGGGAACGCCAATACATCCTGCAGAGACCCCGCGCCAGCGGCGATCATTACAAGCCGGTCGAACCCTAAGGCGACGCCAGAACATTCCGGCAATCCCTCAGCCAAGGCCGCGATCAGCCGTTCGTCCAGGGGCACATCCATGAGGCCTTCCGCCTTGCGCCGTGCCCGATCCTGCTCGAAACGGCGGCGTTGCTCGGCCGCGTCCGTGAGTTCGTGGAAACCGTTGGCGAGTTCGACGCCTTGGAGGAAGGCCTCGAAACGCTCCGCTACCGGCGGCTCGCCGGGCCGCACTCGGGCGAGCGCCGCCTGGCTCGCCGGATAATCATATATAAAGGTGAGACCCCCCTGTCCCAGCGCGGGGTAGACCAGCTCACCCGCCAAGAGGTCCAGCCAGCCGTTCAGGTCCAGTTCCCTCTCTGCAGGTG
>DATGHI010000132.1:0-9451 GCA_035308065.1 Gammaproteobacteria bacterium
GTCTTATTTCATTTTTATGGGGTACCGCTTCTGGCCGTTAGCAGCCTCTCAAATCAGAAAATTACCGACACCCACACCCGCATGCGCCAAAACTCAATCTACCCTTACCTCACTTAACAACATGAGGGGGGTGGGTATGTATGAATCTTTTGTGACAGCGAGTCGCATGCGACGAGCGCTCGTGCAGGGACAGCATGAGCCGTCCCGGCTGCGAAGCAAGGATGCTTAGCAGCGCAGGTGGCGCCAGCCACCCGGCACTCTCGCCCCCACGCGCTAAACATCCGGCGCACACAACCACGATGCCGCGATTGCATCACAGTCTTACGCTGAATGTAACCCTCCCCCTTCCAGGCAAGGCTTCCAGAGGCGGAGTCAGAGTCCACAGTCAGCCACGAGCCCACCTCTGAGCAAGCCGCAGCATTCAACCCTCGCCGCGGATGCCTCTCAACACGAAGGCCAGGTCCCGCTGGTCCTCCCCGTGGGACGGGCGCGGCGTGGTGAAGAGGGTATTCACCTCGAGGGTGAAGTTTCCACTCAGGGGTTGCGGGAATTCCAGCCGTAGGGCGAACGGCTGGTCGGGCACGGGGATGACGGTGGCCGTCGGCTGCCTGGCGATGCGGGCTTCGACACGCATGTCCGCCGGATAGGCCGGCGGGATCCAGCCATCCACCACCATGGCGCGCAGCGACTTTGTGGCCCGCAGGGGGATCGCCAGCCGCGGCGTGACCCAGCCTCCCTGGTAGGCACCCTGGACGCCGCCGGAACCCCGGCGCAGGCCGCCGCTGACTTTGACGCGCACCCGGGCGAGCAGCGCGGCGATGCACGCGTGCAGCGCGTCGTTCTCGCGCCGCAAGTCCAGTTCCCGCTGCTGGTAGGATTTGATGAGGGCGTCGCGCTCCATGAGCAGGTCCTTGAGGCCGCGGACGTCGTCCTTGTCCAGCACATGCCCGGAGATGAGCGAGTCCGGTAGTGACGGCAGCGAGACCTGCTCCAGCGGGGAGGCGCCGCTTCTTGCGAGCTTGTTCTTGGCGTGCAGGCAGAGGGCGATGGACTTGCGCAGCGGCCGGATGAGCTTGGTGCCCCAGGGCAGCCAGTCCAGCAGCCTTTCGGTGTGGTCGTTGAGGGCGAGGTCGGTGGCGTAGGTCCTGAGCGCCCGGTTCTCCTTGCTTACCTCTTGGTCCATGCGCTGGTAGAAGGCCACCCAGTCGTCCCGCTCCACCAGCAGCTGCTTGAACTCCTTCCGGTCCTCATCGGTGAGGATACGGCCGGGGACATAGATCTCGGGCAGCGGGCGCTGCACGTAGAAGGTGCCGTGCACCGGCACGATCTCCGCAGCCGGGCGCTCGCGGGTGTAGAGATAGATGGAGATGCACTTGCGGGTGAGGCCGCGCTTCGATTCCGGCAGCCGTATCTGCCGGAAGCCGTGCCAGGAATGCTCGTTGGTCTCGAAGACCACACAACGGTTGAAGGTGCAATTGAAGGTCTTGATCTCGTCGTGGGTCCAGTCCCGCGGGTCGGAGTGCAGCTGGATCGCGCCGCCCCAGCCCACGTCCCATTCCTTGTTGAGGTAGATGAGCAGGTTGATACGGCGGTGGAGCTTGCGCTCCTGGTCGTAGTTGAAGTCCACGTGGGCATCCAAGGCCTGGCCGTCCAGGTTCTCGTGGGTGCCGCCGCCGTACATCTGGGTGTCGAAGATGAGCCCGGGGATGCCGGTTATGGCCGACATGGCGTCCAGGAACGGTTGTGAGCGGATGTAGTCGTAGAACTCCCGGTAGTGGTCGCTGATCTCGCGCATGTCGGTGCGTACCGCCTTGCGGCCCACCTTGCCGAACTCGTCCACGGCCTTGGCGGGGTCGAAGACCGGGAATTCCTCGAGCAGGGTCTCGGCCCATTCGGGCTGCAGGAAGTCCTCGATACAGGCGTGTTTGAAGGGACTGGCGGAGACGTACTCAGCGCGGATGCCGTCGGCGCTTCCCAGCACGGAGGGGGCAATGAGATGTTTCACACGGAGTCCCTGGGCACGTCTTGGTAGGCGCCGATTATACCGAAGCGCGCCTCGGGCCCGATGGGCATACCCTCAATCTGGCCGATGGCCATCGGGGTGAAGACGTCTGATCCGAAGGCTCCGCCGTTACTCAGCATGGCGGCCATCTTCAGGTTCCGAACCTCTGTCTCAGCATCCGTTCACCTTCGAGCGTGAACCTGACGACTCTCGTTCCCTTATCCCTCCTCGCCCATCCGAGGCCAAAGATCCTCTGCAGCAAGGCCTCGCCCAACGCGCCTGCCAGATGGTTGCGGCGCACGCTCCAGTCGAGGCAGCTGCGGCAGAGGGGGCGGCGGGTCTTGGCGAGGCTGACGAAGTTGATGCCCAACTTCTCGCAGAATGCCCGTCCCTGGTCAGTGAGTTCCAGGGATTCCCCGGTCTGGTGCAGACAGCCGCGCTGTTCCAGGCCGTCGTAGACCATGACACCCAGTTCCCCGGCGAGGTGGTCGTAGCAGACCCGCGCCTTGCGCAAGGCCGGTTCCCGGGGACTGGAACGGGTGCGCAGGGCGCCGGTACGGTAGGCGACACCGGTTAGGTTCTCCAGCAGCTCCGCCACGTCCGCATCTGCGAGGCGGTAGTAGCGGTGGCGGCCCTGGATTTCCACGGCGAGCAAGCGTGCATCCAGGAGCTTCGCGAGATGCGCGCTCACCGTCTGCTTGGTGACGCCGGCCACGCCCGCGAGCTCCGTGGCGGTCAGCGCCTGACCCGTCATGAGCGCCGTGAGGATATCCGCCCGGGCGTTGTCGCCGATCAGGGCCGCGATGCGGACGATGTTGGGGCCGTCTTTCATGGTTCGATGCTAGACGAACCATTAGGGAGGGGCAATCTGGCAGGCTCAGGTCTTTGCGCTGAAGCTCACACCCCTCCCTGTATATTTAGCTCCCGGCCGCCGGCGGCTGTCGATTTGGACCGGCCCCGCTCGACTGTATGACGGATACCCCAACCCATCCGTCATCATGAGGAGATTCCCATGCAGTACCTGTTGCTCATCTATGCCAAGGAAGCCGATTACGCTGCCATGGACAAGAAAACCTCGGAAGCCTTCTCGCATGAATACGACGTGTTCACCCAGGGCATAGTGAAGAGCGGCAATTTCAAGGGCGGCGAGCGTCTGCGCCCCACCAATACCGCCACCACGGTGCGCGTCAAGAACGGCAAGGCCGTGAACACCGACGGGCCCTTCGTCGAGACCCGCGAGCAGTTGGGCGGCTTCTACCTCATCGAAGCCAAGGATCTGGACGAGGCCACGGACATCGCGGCGCGCATCCCCGCCGCCAAGCACGGCTGCGTGGAAGTTCGGCCCATCTGGCCCATGAACACGTGATTTGAGGAGAACGAACATGCAGTACATGTTGTTGATCTACCAGAATGAGATGGACGCTTCCACGCAGGACAAGGCCACCATGGCCAAGGTCTACCAGGAATACCAGGCGCTGAATGAGGATCTCAAGAAGCGCGGCCAGTTCATCTCCAACCACGGCCTCAAGCCTCACACCACCGCCACCACCCTGAAGGTACGGGACGGCAAGACCGTGACCACCGACGGTCCCTTCGCCGAGACCCGCGAGCAACTGGGAGGCTACTACGTGGTGGAAGCCAAGGATCTGGACGAGGCCATCGGTATCGCCGAGCGCATCCCCAGTGCCCGCTGGGGTACGGTGGAGATCCGGCCCGTCTGGGGCTGAGCACTAAGCTTGCAGCCTTCCGCTGTCGAAGCCGTCTATCGCCGGGAGGCGGGTCGGGTCCTCGCGACACTGATCCGTCTCCTGGGCGACTTCGAGCTCGCCGAGGACGCACGCCAGGAAGCCTTCGCCGCGGCGCTGGAGCAATGGCCCGCAGGCGGGCTGCCGGAGAATCCCCGCGCCTGGCTGGTGAACGTGGGGCGCAACAAGGCGGTGGACCATCTGCGGCGCCAGAAGCGCCTGCTCAACGGCGATTCCCACTTCGAGAGCCTGGCGGCCGAGGCGCAGGATCCGGACGAGACGGATTTCGGCGACGACCGGCTGCGCCTCATCTTCACCTGCTGCCATCCGGCGCTGAACCTGGAGGCGCAGGTGGCGCTCACGCTGCGTTCGGTGTGCGGATTGTCCACGGAGGCGGTGGCCCGCGCTTTCCTGACGGGCGCCGAGACCATGGCCCAGCGGCTGGTGCGTGCGCAGCGCAAGATCCGCGACGCCGGCATCCCCTACGAGGTGCCGGAGGCGCCGTTCCTGGACGAGCGCATGGGCGGTGTGCTGGCGGTGATCTACCTGGTGTTCACCGAGGGCTATGCCGCCACCTCAGGCGAACGGATGATCTCCGCCGAACTCTGCCGCGAGGCCATCCATTTGTGCCGCCTTCTGGACGCGCTCCTGCCGGGGCGCGCCGACGTGCAGGGGCTGCTCGCCCTGATGCTGCTGCACGACGCCCGCAGCGGCGCGCGCGTGACGCCCGCAGGCGACATCGTGCTCCTGGAAGACCAGGACTCATCGCTCTGGGACAAGGCCGAGATCGCCGAGGGGCTCAAGCTCGTGGAGACGGCGCTACGTGCGCCGGGGCGGGTGAGCCCCTACGCGGTGCAGGCGGCCATCGCCGCACTGCACGTGCAGGCGCCGCAGCGGGACGCCAAGGATTGGCCGCAGATCGCGGCGCTCTACGAGGTGCTGCTGCACCTGCAACCTAGCCCCGTGGTGGAACTGAACCGCGCCGTGGCGGTGTCCATGGTGGACGGCCCGGAGAAGGCACTGCCGCTGGTGGATGCGCTGGCCGCGCGCGGCGAGTTCAAGGATTACCACCTGCTGCATGTGGTGCGGGCCGATCTTCTGAAGCGCCTCGGTCGGCAGGACGAGGCCCGGGAGGCTTACTGTGCCGCACTGGCGGCGGCCAGGCTCGAACCGGAAAAACGCCTGCTGGAGAAGCGCCTGGCGGACCTGGGTTAAATCGGCCTGCGTCGACGCTGGCCTATAATCCCCGTTCTCTCTCGGGGGTCCTAATGCCGCATCACGCTATCGCGCGCCGTCCGGCGCACTGGGTCCTGGCCTGCCTCGCCGCGCTCTCGTGCAGCGGATGTTCGATCCTGGCCTATGAAGGCTACGAGGATTACATCGCGGCGCCGGCGGTGGCGAACCCGCTTTCCTGCAAGCTCTTGAAAGCCTCGGCCTATGCCTACGAGGTGAACAGCACGGGGGCCATCAACGACCCGCAGCTGGCGAAGCTACTGGATGAGAACGGCGAGGCTTACGGAGTGGTGAACAACGCCCAAGGCATGACCGACCAGGATCGGGATGCCGCCTATGTCTGGCATTCCTACAACGAGGTGATCATCGCCTTCCGCGGCACGCTGCCCTATCCCGCCGGCGGGGGCTCGGGCGAGGCACAGGAGCTCTCCTTCCAGGACTGGGTGAACGACGCGGATTACGCCGCTCAGCCGGATCCCGATCTTGGCCTGGTGCATAAGGGGTTCCTGGATTCCTTCGACAACCTCTGGCCGGGGATCCTGAAGCAGATCCAGGGCTGGCTGAAGGCGGACAAGCTCTCGGCGAACGCCAAGGTCTACGTCACCGGCCACAGCAAGGGCGGGGCCATCGCGAGGCTCGCGGCCCTGAAGCTCAAGGCGGGAAGGTGGCTGCCGGTGACGGAGGTGGACACCTTCGGCGCGCCGCGGGTGGGCGGGCCTTCCTTCGCCGCCAAGTACGCGGCGGCGGGCCTGACCGACAACCGCTACGAGAACGACGACGACCTGGTGCCGCACGTGCCCTTCGACCAGCGGGAGCTGGCAGAGATGCCGCTCTTGCAGAAGCTCATGAGCCTGGGCGGCAATCAGCCGGGGGACTACGTCTCGGTGGGCCAGCTGCACTTCATCAAGCAGGACGGGACGATCATCAGCCTCGCGGACCCGGATGCCGAGGCGCAGTTGGACGATACCCGCATGGCGGAGTTCGGCCAGTTGTTGTTGAATTCGCCGGACGACGCGGGTAACACCATCGTAGCCGCCCACGCCCTGGGAGACCTCGGCCCCACGGATTCCAGCCGCTATTTCCAGGCGGTCTGCGGGGCACCGGCCAAGCAGTAGGAGGCTTCAGCGGGTGATCTTTTCCACCCTATCCGCGTGGGCAATTAGCAACACATCCGCCGGTCTCCGTGCGAAGAGGCCCACGCACACCACCCCGGTGATGTAGCCGATCTCCGCCTCCAGCTTCGGCGGGTCCAGGATCTTCAGGTTATGCACGTCCAGGATGTGGTTGCCGTTGTCGGTGACGAACCCCTGACGCCATTCCGGCTGACCGCCGAGCTTGACGAGCTGCCGGGCCACGTAGCTGCGCGCCATGGGGATGACTTCCACCGGCAGGGGGAAGGTGCCCAGCAGGTCCTTGAGCTTGGAGTCGTCGGCGATGCAGACGAAACGCCTGGAAGCGGCGGCCACGATCTTCTCGCGTGTGAGGGCGCCGCCGCCGCCCTTGATGAGTTGCAGGTGGCGGTTGGCTTCGTCGGCGCCGTCCACGTAGACGGGGATGTCGCCGGCGCTGTTCAAGTCCAGCACCGGGATGCCCCGTTCCTTGAGGCGCTTGGCACTCGCTTCCGAACTGGAGACGGCGCCCTCCAGCCGGCCCTTGATGGCGGCGAGGGCGTCGATGAAGTGGTTGACGGTGGACCCCGTGCCGACGCCCACGATGGAGACGTCCTTCACGTATTCCATGGCGGCTTCCGCCGCCTTCTTCTTCCTGTCTTCAGCGCTCATTGCGGGTCCCCTGGATGGCCTTGTTAGCCTACATGAAACGGTGGATTTTGACGCTGGGCTAGGCGCGAAGGGCTCGCCGCATGCGGCGAGCGGGTGGACAGGATGTCCACCCTGGGCCACGAGCGAAGCAGGACAGCGTAGCGACGTGGGAGCAAGCGCAGCGTACACGCTAGTACGTGAGCATTGCGAGTCCCCGAGCAACGCGGCCCGGGGGCAAAGGGTGCCCGCCTCTGGGAGACCCACGAAAAAATAGGCCCACCGAGGTGGGCCTATCTTCGTATCGACCTTGCGGCCGATTACATCATCATTGCTGCGGCTTTCTTTCTGCGTCCGCCGCGGCGCTTCTTACCCGCTTTCTTTTTCTTTTTGCGGCGACCGCCGGCCTTCTTCTTCTTGCGACGGCCAGCCTTCTTCGTGGCGGCCTTCTTTCTGCGTTTCGCAGCAACCTTGGTTTTCATCTTTGCTTTCTTGGCCATGATAATGATCCTCCCGGTTAGATCTGACACGCCCCTGAGTATATACAAGAAAATGCAAATTTCCAGTTTTCAAGAGATATTTGTTGACGCGCGCAATCGAGTGTGCAATGCGCGAAATGTGCGCGCACGTGGCGCGACGTGCGCAACGCGGTGCGCAGACGTCACTTGGAGTGCGCGAGCGAGAGGATGAACTTCCACTCGGCGGGCGTCACCGAGGTGATCGACAGGCGGTTG
Source organism: Gammaproteobacteria bacterium (assembly GCA_035308065.1). Lineage (GTDB taxonomy): Bacteria > Pseudomonadota > Gammaproteobacteria > Natronospirales > REEB76 > DASUBN01. Next base: position 7,472 of record DATGHI010000132.1, read on the forward strand.
CCGCGGCGCAGCATCTGCAAGTTCTTCAAGGCCGCGTGTTTGCGCAATTCCTGCAGGAATACCGGGGTTTCGAAGCGTTCCCGGAAGGTCACGTCCACCGCGTACCAGAGGGGTTTCGCGCGCGTGGACTTGGGGTCGTAGTACTCGTCGCGCGCGTCGAATTGGGAGGCGTCGGGATGTCCGGCGCGCGTCACTTCCATCACCCCGGCGACGCCCGGTTCCGGGCAACTGGAGTGGTAGAAGAACGCCAGGTCGCCCTTCGAGATCTCGTCCCGGAGCAGGTTGCGCACCTGGTAATTGCGCACGCCGCCCCAGCTGGTGGTGCGCTTTGGCGCCTTCGCCAGGTGGTCGATACCGAACACGTCCGGTTCCGATTTCATCAGCCAATAGCGCATGCCTCACTCCAAACCGGCGGTTCAATCTCCGCCGAAAGCATAGAACTGTTGTTCCGTTACAACGCCCGCCAAGGGTACATCCCAGGCTTCCGGCGTCAGTTCCGGCATTTTCTGGCACTCATAGGCATAGCCGATGAGTGCCGGGCGGGCGCGCTGCACGCGCTTCAGGAAGGCGAAGGTCTTGTCGTAGAAGCCTGCGCCCATGCCGAGGCGGTTGCCGACGGGGTCGAAACCCACCAGCGGTGTGAGCACGAGATCGAGATCGGCGGGTGCGCAGGGTTCGCCGGCGACGGGTTCGAGGATGCGGAAGCGATTGGGTTTCAGCGGGGTGTCTGCGGCGTAGGGAAGGAAGCCCAAGGAAGCCGCCTCCGTGGTGGGCAGCACCGGGAGGTAGATGTCCTTGCCCGCGGCACGCGCCCTCTGCACCAGCGGCTCGGGATCGAGTTCGCTGTCCATGGCGATGTACACGGCGATGCGCTTGGCGTCGCGGTATTGGGTGGTGGCGGCGAGGATGTCGACGGCGGCGATCGCGGCGGCGCGGCGCGCTTCCGGTATCAACGTGCGGCGCGCTTCGCGGAGGCGCTGGCGGAGTTCGTCGCGGGTCACGGTTCCGCCGTTTGGAATGAGGGGCACCTTCCGCCTGTGCCGTTATTGGCTTTTCCCTTGAACCAGAGGTTCAAGTGGGGCCAGCAGGGATGCTTTAGGCTTTCCACTACGAGGTGGACTTGCACACCGCCATCGCCGAACCGTGCCCCGGGGTATTGATTTAGGCTCAAGGGGTTACCCAGCCCGTATCGAACACCGCAGAAGGTACCGATATTAAACATGCACCGGTCCCATCCCGCTTGCAAGCTTGACAAGCCCCCCGCACCGGCGGCCGCAGCACTAGGGTATTTCCCCGGGTTTTCAAAGGGAAAGTTGGCATGCGGGATGCTAGAACGCCGCTAAAAGCGTCGCGAGCGAAGGTCCGCGGCATGCCGCGGACGCCTGTGCAGGAAAGCACAGGCCAAGCCTGCCCGCTGTACAGGGATGTGCGGCGGGGAAGGTGACGCAGTCACCCAGTGGTTTGCTTCCAGCATTGCGAGGCGCTCGCGCTCGCCGCTCCCGTACGTCCCTGTACTCCGCGGCACGTACGCATCCTGCTACAGGCAGCTTTTAGTGGGGGGCGCCGAGAGCGCCGGCCAATGCATCGTTGAGTATGCGGATACGGCCCAGGAGCCGCTCGTCGGACTGAAGGGTGACGCTCCGGCCCTCGAGCATCTCGTGGGTCATGTTCAGTGCCGCCATGACGGCGATGCGGTCCACGCCCACCACCTTGCCGCTGTCGCGGATCTCGCGCATCTTGCGGTTGAGCAAGTCGGCGGACTCCAGCAGGGCCTCACGCTCGTCCTCGGGGCAGGCGATCTGGTATTCCTTGTCCAGGAGCCGCACGGTGACGCGCTGCATATCCTCGCTCATGCGCTCTCCTCCAGGGACTTCAGGCGAGTGATCATGGCCTCGACCCGGCCGCGCACCTCGTCGTTCTTGGCGAGGAGGTTGGCGCGTTCGGTGGTCAGGGATTCCAGGCGTTCCCGCAGGGAGTGGT
>DATGHI010000133.1:0-4988 GCA_035308065.1 Gammaproteobacteria bacterium
CGCCGCGGAGCGCCAGCACGAAATATTTGAGCAGCTCGTCCCCGGCCTCGTGCCCGTGGCTGTCGTTCACGTGCTTCAGGTTGTCCAGGTCGAAGATGAACACCGAACCGAAGGTGGAGCCGGCCGTCTGCAGGAACACGCCGCGGGTGAACGCCAGCCGGTTGTAGACGCCGGTCATGGTGTCGGTGAGCGACTCATGCAGCAGCTTCTCGTGGGCTACAGCGAGCTCGGCGTGGGCCGCGTTGGTCTCGCGCCGCGCCTCCTCCAGGAGCATCAACACCATGCCGAAGGCCAAGAGCAGTTGCAGCAACGAGTCCAGGTAACCGTTGAAGTTCGACACCAGGTCCACGAACGGCGTGTAGTCCGGCACTAGCAGGTGCTGCTCCTTATATAAGGCGAGTCCGTACAGGCACCAGAGCAGCGCGTACAACAGGAAGGTCGCACCGGTGACCCGGGTCCCCAGACTGCGCCGCACCGGCGGCAGGCTGAAAAGCCGCACGCCGGCGAACAGCGGCACCGCCACACAGAATGGGGTCTGCAGCAGCAGCAATTCATTGAGGTCCGCTGCCAACGGGAAGGATGCGAGCGCGACGGCGATCGCCGCGGACCCGCCGAAGCGCAGAAAATCCCGCGGCAGCCGCCCGTTTATGTATTCCAGCGTGCCGGAAATGAGCATCGCCAGGAATAGGAACTTGCTGAGCTGATAGAGGAGCAGGAGGGCGGGCTGCAGTGCCGAGAGCATCAGGCCGGTGAGCCCCAGGCGTGGCAGACCGTAGATATCCGCCGCCAGGAACAGGAGTGCGCCGAACAGCGCCACCCAGGCATAGGACCAGAACTTGAAGAACCGCGAACGGCGTCCTGCATGCCGCTTGAGCAGCAGGAAAAACAGCCACAAAAGCACCGTGATCCCGGCCTGGGCGAACAGGCCGATGAAGGAGATCAAGGCCCAAAAATATTGTTCTGTCACTATCCCTAGCCCGGGGAAGCGCTCCAGCCGTCGGCCAGAAGTATAGTCCCCGCCTGCCCATCGGGGGCCCGGGAAAGTGTGCCGCCAGTACTGGACATAAGCATCCCGAGCCTGCACACTGCGCCCGGAATTCTTGGCAATCAGGGTCCGATCCGGAAGCCCGCGGAAGACGGGACGGGAGAGACCGGGAGACGTGATGGCGTTAGCCACCATGGTGGACCCGCGTGTGCCCAGCCGCGACGTGAGCCGGCAGGTACAGGCGGAACTCACCAACCTGCTATATCAGAACACCCGCGGGATGCATCTCGCGGGCCTCGCCGTTTCCTTCCTCCTGGTGTTCATGTTCCGTGACAGCGCTCTGGACTGGCGCGTACTCACAGTCTGGTTCGCTTTCATGGCAGCCATCGAACTCGGCCGCGGGCTCCTGAGCCGCAGCTTCCGCCACCGCAGCATACCCATCAGCGACTCCCGCGCCTGGCGCCGGCGCTTCATCGGCGGTTCGCTGTTTTCCGCCTTCGGCTGGGGTGCAGCCGGAGCGTTCCTGTTCCCCGCGGGCGACGTGCCGCACCAGCTGTTCCTGACCATGGTGGTGTTGGGCGCCTGCGCCGTGACCATGCCTGCGCTCGCGGCGGATCTCATCTGCTACCTCCTGTTCCTGCTGCTGGCCGCCCTGCCGCTGGCCGCACGCCTGATCGCGGCCGGTGGTGAGATCCCGCTCACCGCCGGCATCATGTCCTTTGTCGGCATCGTGCTGCTGGTACGCATGGCTTTCGGCATGCATAAGCGCCTCGTCGAGCAGCTCAACATCCGTTTCGCGGTGGCCGACATCGCCGAGGAACTGCGCGTCGAGATGTCTGACCGGCGCCGCGCCGAGGAACAGCTCACGCAACTCGCGAACTTCGATCCCCTCACCGGTCTACCTAACCGCACCTTGTGCGAGCACAAGCTCGGACGCGCCATCGCGCGCGCCCGCAGCGGCCACGCCCAATTGGCGGTGCTGTTCGTGGATCTCGACCGCTTCAAGACCATCAACGATTCGCTGGGCCACAGCATCGGCGACGAAGTGCTGAAGCGCGTGGCGCAGCGCCTGCAGCGCTCGGTGACCGAGCGCGACACCGTGGCGCGGCTGTCCGGCGACGAATTTATCATGCTCATCGAGGACGCCGAGGATCGCGACGACCTCAACATGCTGGCGGAACGCATCCTGCGCGTCATCGGCAAGCCCATGCTGCTGGGCGAGACCGAACTGCGCATCACCGCCAGCATCGGCATCACGCTGCTCGCCGAGGACAGCCCGGACGTCAAGAGTCTGCTGGCCAACGCCGACACCGCGCTGTACCGCGCCAAGAAGCGTGGTCGCAACCGCGCCCAATTCTTCACACCCGACATGCACGAAGCCGTCATCCAGCGGCTCGGTCGGGAAGTGGAGTTACGCAAGGCCCTGCGTCGCGACGAGTTGCGCCTGCATTACCAACCGCTCTACGACCTGCCGAGCGGCCGGCTCATGGGTGTGGAAGCGCTGGTACGCTGGCACAGCCATGAATTCGGGCTGGTGCCGCCCTCGGAGTTCATCCCACTCGCCGAGGAGACCGGCCTCATCATCCCCATCGGCGAATGGGTGCTGCGCGAGGCCTGCCGCAGGGCGGTACGCTGGCGTGGTATCTGCGGCGAACACTTCCACATGGCTGTGAACCTCTCGGCAAGGCAGTTCACCGCGCCGGATCTCGCGGGTTCCATCGGACGCATCCTCGGGGAGACCGGCCTGCCGCCCTCGGCGTTGCTGCTGGAGATCACCGAGAGCGTGACCCTCGCCAACGAGGACGGGAACATGGAGGAGCTGCGCAAGCTTCGTGGCCTCGGCATCCGCCTGGCGCTGGACGACTTCGGCACCGGCAATTCCTCGCTCGGTTACCTCAAGCGCTTCCCCATCGAGGTGCTGAAGCTCGACCAGAGCTTCGTGCGCGACGTGGCCCACAACCCGCAAGACGCCGCAGTGGCGCGCGCCACCATCCGCCTCGCGAACACCCTAGGGCTGCACGTGGTGGCCGAAGGCGTGGAGAACGAGGCGCAGCTGAAGTGGCTGAGGGCCGAGAGCTGCGCGCTCATCCAGGGTTACCTGTTCAGCGAACCCCTGGACCAGGACGCCTGCGAGCAACTTCTGCGCCAGGGTACTCGCAGCATCTACATGAGCGCCGGCCAGTCACTGAACTAGGCCTTTCTGCTAACATCACACCGGTGAACCCCCTCCGCCGGGCAATCCATGCCCCATGAATTCCTCCGCGACTACGGCTATGTGACGCTGTTCTGCGTGGTACTGGCGGAAAGCTTCGGCATCCCCGCACCCGGACAGACGCTGCTCATCGCTACTGCACTGCTCGCCGCCCACGGCGAACTCAACATCGTCGCCGTGCTTTCCGCAGCATTTGCCGGCACCGCGCTAGGCGGGATCATCGCTTACGGCATCGGCCAATACGGCGGCCGCCGCGTGATCCTGCGCTTCGGCCGCTACGTGCGCATCGGCAAACCTGAACTCAGACGCCTGGAAGATTCGTTCACCCGCTACGGCGTGTGGTTCGTGATGGTGGCCCGCTTCTTCGAGGTGCTGCGCCAGATCAACGGCATCGTTGCCGGCACCGTCGGCATGCCGCTACGCGCCTTCGTGCTCTCGAACTTCGCCGGTGCCGCCCTCTGGACCGGTGTCTGGGGATTGGGCAGCTGGCGCCTCGGCAAGCAGATGGAGAGCTATGCGGACGTATCGGAAAAGGCCGGCATCCTCGTCATGGCATTGCTTCTGGGCGTGCTCCTGGTACTGCTCGGTGTGTACGTCCGGCACCGCTGGCAAAGACAAGGACGGCGAGACGACTGAGGCGCGTTGAGACTTGGGGCGCAGTTCTGGACTATACTTCCGACGAAACGTGTCCAATGGGGATCAAGACCATGAAAAGGCTCGCCTGGCTGACATTCATCCTAGCGCTCGCAGCCTGCAACAAGGCCCCTGACGTGGCCGTACAGGGCACGACGAGCGCGGACGTACAAGCGATCGTGCAGGATGCCACCAAGATGCTCAACACCGCCTGCACCGGCCTGAACCAGAACGTGTATGACCTGGTGAAGAAATCTTGGACCGCCTCGGTGTCCAACAACGGCGGCAACAGTTTCAACTACCGCACCGAGCGCTGGGGCTGGACCAAGTGGATCTCTCTCAGTGTGCAGGTCTCCCCCAAGGCCAGAGACCTGCCCAAGGAGTGGGACGCCCCGGGCAAGATCCTCACCTACGACATCGGCGGCGGCAAATACCCCGGCATCGCCACCGGCGACCGGCTCGCCCAGCGCATGTGCGGCTCCATGTCGATCAGCAGCAAGGACTCCAGCGACCCGTACTCCCATTTGGACTGGCCAGACGCGAGTGAAGCCGACAAGTTGCCCTAAACTAGGTACGAATCGAAACAAAAGCCGGAGCGGTGACTCTCCGGCTTTTTTATCGTCCGTCCCGGGGTTATCCTGACCCCCATTCCACAAGACGCTACACAGCCCGTGACCGACGAGCCTCCACCGAAAAAACCGCCGCGACGACTGCTCTCCTCGGGCATGCCCGGGGCCGACTACGGCGTATTCCTGCTGGCGGCGCCGCTCATCGGCGTCGCAGCCCTGCTCATCACTGCGCTCGCCTCCCATTCCCTGGGCGGCTACCTGTGGCTGCTGGCGCTCACGGTCTTCATCACCGCCCTGCTGGCGGTCATGGAGATCTTCCAGGCGCCCGCCGCCTGGGATAGCGGCAGCCCGCTAAAGCTCATGGGCCGATGGGCGACCCTACTCCTGTTCCTCTGGCCGGCGGGCTATCCCCTGTATCTGCGGGAGCGCAAACAGCTCCGGCTCGACGACTGGATGAAGGCGGCGGTGGTGGTGGAAGTGTTGTTTCTCGCCGCCGCCGGCGGCGCTGCCGCCATCACCGTCACCGGTTACGGGACACCGCCGCCGGAGAAGGCCTCCCAGGCGGAAAATGAAATGGGCCCGATGACCG
>DATGHI010000134.1:0-3786 GCA_035308065.1 Gammaproteobacteria bacterium
GCGGCGCTGCTTCTTTTCCACGGAACTGACCGTGAGCTTGCCGCCGGCGGACTTGAGCAGGGCGGCCTCGGCGGCCCGCGCCGATTTCTCGTCGCGGAAGCTGAACTGCTCGACCTTGGTGCCCTCGAAATGCAGCAGCCGTGGAGCGAAGGCCTGGCCGTTCTTCTCCGCCTGTCCTTCCAGGGTCCAGTATTCCTCGCTCTTGAACTTCTCGATCTCGTCCTCGCGCTCGCAGATGAGGCGCAGCGCCGGGGACTGCACCCGGCCGGCGGACAGGCCGCGGCGGATCTTCTTCCACAAGAGCGGCGAGAGGTTGAATCCCACCAGGTAATCCAGGGCGCGGCGCGCCTGCTGGGCGAACACCAGCTCCTGGGACAGGGGCCTAGGGTTCGCCACCGCCTCGTTGATGGCGCGCTGGGTGATTTCGTGGAACACCACGCGGTGCACCTCCTTGTCCTTGAGCAGGCCTTTCTCCTTCAGGATCTCGGTCAGGTGCCAGGAGATGGCCTCGCCCTCGCGGTCCGGGTCGGTCGCGAGGTAGAGCGCATCCGCCTTCTTCAGCGCCTTGGCGATGGCGTCGACGTGCTTCTCGTTGCGCTCGATGAGCTGGTACTTCATGGCGAAGTCGTGCTCGGTATCCACCGCGCCTTCCTTCGGCACGAGGTCGCGCACGTGGCCGTAGGACGCCAGCACCTCAAAGCCCTTGCCGAGGTACTTCTTGATGGTCTTGGCTTTCGCGGGGGATTCGACGATGACCAGGTTTTGACTCATATATATACAGCAATACTACAAAAGGTTTTCGGAACGCAAGTTTGGGGCTACACAAAGCAAACCCGGCGTGAGCCGGGTGAAGGTCTGAAATCCCGTACTGCCGGGGGCTGAAACCCCCGGCGGGCGCCGCATTCTACAGCTTTTGGCGTGCGTCGCGCGCATCAGTGCATCACGCCGAGCGAGTCGTCGAACACCAGTTCCTCCATTCGGGCATAGGCGTCTTCCTGGCCCGGACGGTTGAACAGCACCATCAGGATGATCCATTTGACCTGTTCCAGGTCGATCTCGGCGTTACCGAGCGCCATGATCCGGTCGATGACCACTTCGCGCTGCGCGGGTTCCAAGATGCCGATGTTCTCCAGGTACTGGATGAAGCCGCGGCATTCCACCGTGAGCTTCTCCAGTTCCTGCGGGGCGTAGACGCGCAGCGCGTCACGCTGGCTGATGGGCGGTTCGCTGTCCGGCGGGTTCCTGGCCAAGTTCTCAAGCCAGTCGAAGGCGCGGTTGATCTCGTGCTTGGCGAAACCGGCTTCTTCCAGTTCCACCGTCAAGGTCTCGCGGTCGGCCTCGGACTCGTTGTCGTCGTCATCCAGGTAGTTCTCGAACAGGTACATGAGCACGTCGAGCACGTTTTCTTTGATCATGACGTCACGACCTCTTGTGCACGCGGGAATATCGTCCGCCCGGCGAGGCTTCAACGTGTCCCTGCAACTCCAGCATCAGGAGCATGGAGGAAACCACTTCGGGCGTCAATCCGGTTCGCTCGACCAGCGCGTCCACCGAAGTGGGGGCGAAGTCGAGGGAATTCAACAGCAGCTTGTATTCAGGGTCTTCCGGCGGTGCGCCGTCGGGCGCCGCCGAAGCCGAGACCTCGGTCACATTCGGCACCTCGATCCCGAGCAGCGGCGCCAGTTCCTCGAGGATGTCGCCGGCGGATTCCACCAGCTTCGCGCCTTCGCGCAGCAGCCGGTGGCAACCGCGCGCCATGGGGTTGTGGATCGAGCCGGGGATCGCGAACACCTCGCGGCCCTGCTCGCTTGCCGTGCGCGCGGTGATGAGCGAGCCCGAATGGCTCGCCGCTTCCACCACCAGCGTGCCCACGGCGAGGCCGCTGATGATGCGGTTGCGGCGCGGGAAATGGGTGGGCAGCGGCGGCGTGCCCGGCGGGAACTCGCTGACGATGAGCCCCCGAGCGACGATCTCCTCGGCGAGGTCGCGGTTGCGCGGTGGATAGGCCTTGTCGAGCCCCGTGCCCCAGACCGCCACGGTCTTGCCGCCGCCCTTGAGCGCACCGCGGTGGCTGGCGGCGTCAATGCCTAGGGCCATGCCGCTCGTGATCACGAGGCCGCATTTCACGAGGTAAGCCGCGAACTCCTCGGCGTTCCGGCGGCCCTCGACGCTGGGGTTGCGGCTGCCCACCATGGCGAGCTGGGGCGCGGCCAGCAGTGCCGCGTCGCCGCGCACGAACAGCGCCGCGGGCGGGTCTGGGATCTGTCTCAGCAGCGGCGGATAGGCCGCGTCCAGGACGGTGACGAGGCCGGCGCCGGAACGCTCTAGCCAGGCGAGATCTTGCTCGGCGGCCGTGAGGTCGGGAGCCTTGAGGAAGGCGCGGGTCTCGGCGTGGAATTCCAGGGAAGCGGGCGGATTCGCGGAGGTGAAGCATCCCGCCGCGCTGCCACTGTGCTGCAGCAGGCGAAGGGCGCCGGCCGATCCGAGCCGCGGAGTGCGGATCAGGGCGAGCCAGTACAGTGCATCCTGTGGGCTTATCGCCTTCCCCTCAGGTTGGCCGGAGCCGCCTCCGGGCCAAGGTTCCCGTCTTCATCCCCGCCACGCGGGTACTTTCGCATCATCCGCGTGGCGATTTTAAGGATTCCCGACGATGTCTTCGAGATGTATCTCATTGGTGGCGTGCATCACCAGCGCATAGCTCGCGTTCTTGAAGCTGCGGAACACCATGAGCGTGCCCGAGCGTTCCGTGGGCAGGCGCACGCTGCCGCTGAAGAAGCCGCCGTTCGGATCGTCCACCTTCACGCCGCGGCGATAGATGCCGAGCACCGTGCCCGGGGTGACGCCCGCGTCGCTGCCGCGGTTCAGCACCACCACGTCGTACTGGCCGATCTGGCCGACGCCGCCCAATACCGCCATGATCTCGCCCTCCACCGTCTTGTCCGGACGGTGCGGGAAGAAGTTCAGGTCGATCTCGGAGCCGCCGGTCGCCGGCAGAAAGCGGTCGCCGGCTATGGCCTCCTGGTTCGTCGAGGTCAGCAGCAATTTCTGGGTGTCGCCCCAGGCCTCCACCGAGGCGGTGCCGATGAAGGTCGCCTCGTAGCCGAGGGTGTCGCCGCTCTCCGGGTCCACGTACTTGTCGCCCACGCGATAGACGTCGTAGCGGGTGCCGTTTTCGGCCTTGAGGTCGCGGGCGTAGACTTCCTCGCCGCCACCGCTGGCAGGCCCGGTGTTGAACGCCGTGAGCAGGTAGCCCGACTTGTCCAACTCACCCTTGTCGATGATGCGGGTACCGGAGAGGAAGGGACGGATGCCGTCCAGGGGCACCGTGGTCACCGCCTGGCTCAAGGGCAGGTAACGTGGCTGGGGCTCGAGCTTGGTGACGCGCAGAGACGTATTGGAAACGGGCGCGACAGGCGCCGCGACCGCGGTCGCGACCGGCGGCGGGCTCGTCTCGGTCGCCGGCTGGCCCTGGCGTTCCACGGTCAGCATCGGCTGGCCCTGCTGGTTGTAGCCGAGCACCAGCACATCGCCGGGATAGATAAGGTGGGGATTCTTGATGGCCGGGTTGGCGTACCAGATGTCTGGCCACAGCCAGGCGTCCTTGAGATACATGGTGGCGATGCCCCAGAGGGTGTCGCCCTTCTTCACGGTGTAGCGCAGCGGCGCCGTGGGTTGCACGGCGGGCGTCGCCGTGGCCGTTGCGGGCGCTGCCACCGTGGCGGGCGGCGGCGCGGCGGGAGCCGGCGCGGGTTTCTTGGGTGCGTGGGCGCAGGCGGCCAGGAGCCC
>DATGHI010000135.1:0-3084 GCA_035308065.1 Gammaproteobacteria bacterium
GCGGCGGGCGTGGGCCGCGGCCAGAGCAACCTCTATGCCATGTACATGCGCGCCGAGGTGGCCCGTGGCGTGCGGCCCTGGTCCCAGGTGAGCATGTTGGGTGTGACGCAGTGGCCCGGCGGTACCATCCCCTACCTCTACGGCGTCAACTTCTACCAGTTCCTGGAGGCCACTTACGGCAAGGACAAGATTCCGGAGCTGGTGGATAACTATAACCACGACATCGTCCCGTTCCTCGTCAACTGGAACCTGCACCAGGTCACGGGAGACGATTCGGAGGAGGTCTGGCGGAAGTTCGGCCTCTATCTGCAACAGCGCTACGCCGCACCGCCTTACCCTGCCGGCGATGCCTTGCGCGAAGGCGAGCGCCTGACGCAGCACGGTTACGATACGTCCTCACCCGAAGCGGCGGCGGACGGACGCGTGTTCTACGTGCGCGACGACTGGCAGCAGCAGCCGGCGGTCATGGTCTGGCGGGCGGGCCAGGGTAGCCGCGAACTGGCGGGCACCTACACGCCCGCGCGGCTCAACTGGAACCCGAAGGCGGGCCTGCTGATGGCCCGGCCCGAGGTTTGCAATGAATATCACCTCAATTTCGATCTCTATCGCGTCGATCCGGACACGGGCGACGTGACGCGGCTCACCCGGTGCGGCCGCTACCACTTCGGTGCCTGGTCCCCGGACGGCCTGCGCATCGCGGCGGCGAAGATGGACCTGGGGCAATCGAGACTCGTGCTGATGGACTCGGATGGCGGCAACCCCCAAACACTGTGGAGCGGTGAGGACGGCGAGATCCTCGGAGGCTTGAATTGGTCCCCGGACGGCGGCTCAGTTGCGGCGGCGGTGTGGCGCCCCGGGCGGCGCTGGGGGCTGGAGCAGTTCTCCCTCGCCACCCACAGCTGGAAAGCCCTGGCACCTGACATGGGTGACGTGGCGGACCCTAAATACACACCCGACGGCAAGGCGCTCCTGTTCACCTCCGATGCAGATGGCGTCTACAACCTGCGTCGCCTGGACCTGGCGAGCGGCACGGTCACGACCTTGACCCGCGTCGCCACCGGCGCGTTCTCACCCAGCGAGGGGCAGGGCGGCGACATCTATTACCTCGGCTACACCGCAGATGGTTACGATCTCTACCGCCTGCCCGCGGGCTCTACGCTCGCTGAGCCCTTGGCCTCCGCGCCGCGTAACTATGCGGCCATCCCACCCGCGCCCCACGTGGAAGGTGAGACCGAGGATTACTCGCCCTGGACCGGTCTCTTGCCCGCCTACTGGACACCGGAATTCTTTTCCGACCCGGATTTGTTGCAACTGGGCGCTGCCACCAGCGGTCAGGATGCGTTGGGCGTGAATCTCTATGCCGCCGACATCAACTATGAATTCACCCATCATCTGGTGGGCGGCAGCTTCGTCTATTCTTACGCGGACCGCTGGCAGTTCCTGGCGGCGCGGTTATACAACGTCAGCGCCACCTCAACGGTGCTGAACCGCATCCGCCGCCAAGACCGGCTACAGGCCCTGTGGCAGCGGCCGTTCCCCTCCGAGGAGCGCACGCTGAGCTTAAGCATCGGTGCCGCCAGCGATGACGAGCGGGACCGTTTCGACAGCGGCGCACCGGAAGCGCCGGCGCGGGATTCCGCCGCGGGCCTCGCCTTCAACTGGAACAGCACCCACGACTGGCCCGTCTCCATCAGCCACGATGACGGCCGCAACGTGACCCTGGTGGCGGAGAGCAGCGACGTGTTCCCCAGCGATTTCCACGGCCAGGCGTATCGCCTCGACTGGGACGATTACCTCCGGGTGGGCGATGAGACGGTGTTGAACCTGCGTTATCTCGAGGGCTACGGCAAGCCGGGCATCCAGCCCTTCAACCTGGGCGGCCCCACCGATCCGGGGGCCGGCACTCCGGCGGCGCAACTCCTGTTCGACCGGCGTGACTTCGCATTCCCGGGCTATCCGTCAGGCCTCGCGAGCCTCACCGGCCGGCGCATGCGCTTCGGTAGCGTGGGCCTGCGTATCCCCATCATGCGCCCGGAGGGCGGTTTCGAACTGCCGCCCATCGGTGTCCACGACTTCTCATTGAGGCTCTACTATGATGCCGGCGGTGCCTGGGACCAGGGCGGCCGGCCCGCGCATTACTCACGCAGTCTCGGTAGCGAGTGGGTCTCAGACTTGAGCGTCTTCTATCTGCTGAATCTGCGCATCGTGGCGGGACTGGCCCATGGCTTCGACGCGGGCGGTGAGAACGTGGCTTACGTCTACTTGGAGACGCCGCTGCTCTAGCGTCCGTTCTCGCGATATGCCACGAAGCTGCCGGAATAGAGGGCCGCGACAGTTTCTCCCTGGCGTACTTCAGCCGTGAGTCCGATCCGTGATTTGCCACGGCGGGCCAGCGTCCCCAGGAAGGTTTTGAGGGCCTTCGCTTCGGGTGCCGGGCAGCGCGCCGACAATTCACCGGTCACGGGCTTGAGATAGCGAAGCTTCGCTTCGTTCACGACGATGTGCAGTTTCGGCTCGCCTTCCAGCAGCAGCCACAGATAGCCCCAGCAGGCGAGGGTCATGACGCTCGCCAGGCTGCCGCCGAAGGCGCTGCGCTCGTGGTTGATGTTGGGCGCGAGGGGCGCCGTGAGGCTCAGGCCCGCGTCGTCGAATCCGGCGACGCGTACCTGCATCTTGCCCGCCAGCGGGATATGGGAGTGCATATAGCGTTCGAGGCGCGCGCCCCGTATCTCCCAGTCGCTGGTCGTCTTCAACGGTGGCTGCAGATCGGGCATGCGGGGTCCCGCTTGACGACTGTGGTGTGGACTTCACCGCTCGAAGCATCGAAACGCAGCAGGCGCCCGGTGAGGGGGCGTCCCACGCCGGCGAGGAGCTTCACGGCTTCCACGGCCATCAGGCTGCCGATGACGCCGGTCAAGGGCGCCAGCACGCCGTTCTGCTGGCAGTTCTCCAGCTCCTCGCCGTCCTCCTCGTAAAGGCAGGCATAGCAGGGACTCGCAGCGTCACGGGTATCGAAGACCATGAGCTGTCCCTCGTAGCGCAGGGCGGCGCCGGAGACCAGGGGCTTCTTCGCCGCCACGCAGG
>DATGHI010000136.1:0-13430 GCA_035308065.1 Gammaproteobacteria bacterium
GACGGCGGTGGAATTCGCGGCACAAGCGCCGCTGATCGCGCCCCTCTATTACATGGGCGTGTTCGGCGTGATCGCCAACGTGGCGCTCGCGGTGCTGAACCTGTTCCCGCTGCCGCCGCTGGACGGCAGCCGGGTGCTGGCGGGCCTCTTGCCGCCGGAAGGCGCGCGGGTGCTCTACCGTCTTGAGCCCTACGGCCTGTTCATCGTCGCCATCCTGCTCGCGAGCGGCGTATTGAACGCAATCCTGGGCCCTCTGATGGAAGGCCTCATCAGCCTGCTGCTGGCGCCGCTTCCGCCCATCTCGTGAAGGAAAACGTTTGAACGCAGTCCTCCCCGCCAACCACCGCGTCGTCTCCGGCATGCGTCCCACGGGCCGCATGCACCTCGGCCACCTGCACGGCGTGCTCAAGAACTGGCTCAAGCTGCAGCATGAGTACGAATGCTTCTTCTTCGTGGCGGACTGGCACGCGCTCACCACGGGCTACGACGACGTGCAGGGCATCGAGCCGGCGCTGGAAGAGATGCTGGTGGACTGGTTCGCCGTGGGCGTGGACCCGGGCAAGTCCAACATCTTCATCCAGTCGCGCATCCCGGAGCATGCCGAGTTGCACCTGCTGCTCTCCATGATCACGCCGCTCGGCTGGCTGGAGCGGGTGCCCACCTACAAGGACCAACAGGAGAAGCTCTCGGACAAGGATCTCTCGACGTTCGGGTTCCTGGGCTATCCGGTGCTGCAGAGCGCCGACATCCTCATGTACAAGGCCGGCTGGGTGCCGGTGGGCGAGGACCAGGTGCCCCACGTGGAGCTGACCCGCGAGATCGCGCGGCGCTTCAACTACGTCTTCGGCCGCGAACCCGACTTCGAGGCCAAGGCCGAGGCGGCCGTGAAGAAGCTCGGCAAGAAGAACGCCCAGCTCTACACCGACCTGCGCAAGCGCTACCAGGAGCAGGGTGATGCGGAGGCCATCAAGACCGCCGCCGCCATCGTGAGCGGCAACCAGAACCTGACCCTCGGCGACCGCGACCGCTTGTTGGGCTACCTCGAGGGCGGTGGCCGCTCCATCCTCACGGAACCCCAACCGCTGCTCACGGAATCGCCGCGCATGCCGGGCCTGGACGGTCAGAAGATGTCCAAGTCCTATGGCAACACCATCAGCCTCCGGGAGGACCCGAAGGAGGTGGAGGGTAAGCTTCGCACCATGCCCACGGATCCGGCGCGTGTGCGGCGCAACGACCCCGGCAACCCGGAGAAATGCCCGGTGTGGGAGTTCCACAAGGTCTATTCCGACCAGGCGACCCGCGATTGGGTCTGGAAGGGTTGCACCACCGCCGGCATCGGCTGCCTGGAGTGCAAGCAGCCCGTCATCGCCGCGGTGCTGAAGGAGCTCGAGCCCATCCGCGAGCGCGCCAAGGAGATCGAGGCCAATCCCGAGATCGTGCGCGCCGCCGTGGCCCAAGGCTGCGAGGCCGCGCGTGCCGTGGCCCGCGATACCATGGATGAAGTCCGCCAGGCCGTGGGCCTGGCCCAGCGCTGAGGCACCGATGCAGCAGGAACCCCCATCCCAGGACCAGCCGCCGGAGAACGGCGCGCCGTTGCAGGCGGAGATGCCCTTCGCCATCGTACAAGGCGAGCCTTATATGGCGCTGCCCCGCGACCTCTACATCCCGCCGGATGCGCTGGAAGTGTTCCTGGAGGCCTTCGAGGGTCCGCTGGACCTGCTGCTGTACCTCATCCGCCGCCAGAACCTGGACATCCTCGACATCCCCATCGCCGAGATCACCCGCCAGTACATGCAGTACATCGAGCTGATGAAGGAGATGCAGCTGGAGCTCGCGGGCGAGTACCTGGTGATGGCGGCCATGCTCGCGGAGATCAAGTCGCGCATGCTGCTGCCGCGCCCGCCCATCGAGGAAGGCGAAGAGGCGGATCCGCGCGCCGAGCTGGTGCGCCGTCTGCAGGAATACGAGCGCTACAAGCAGGCCGGCGAGGACATCGATGCTTTGCCGCGCGTGGCCCGCGACGTCTATCCCGCCGCCGCTGAGATCCGCGACCGAAAGGTGGTGCAGCTGGTGCCGGACGTGACCATGAAGGAGCTCTTGATCTCCTTCAAGGAAGTGTTGCACCGCGCCGACATGTTCTCGCACCACCACGTGGGCCGCGAGCAGCTCTCGGTGCGTCAGCGCATGTCCGACGTGCTTGCCGGCTTGCAGGGCAAGGATTTCTGTGCATTCAGCACGTTATTCAAACCCGAGGAAGGGCGCCTCGGCGTAGTGGTGACCTTCCTGGCGCTCTTGGAGCTCATCAAGCAGGCTCTGATCGAGCTGGTGCAGGCGGAAGCCTTCGCGCAGATACACGTGAAGGCCGCCGTGGGCGTGCATGAAGTGAACCTGGACCAGATCGAGATCGACGTGGACGGTGAGGAGCCGGTGCATGAAGCCTGAGAAGAAGAAAGAACTGAAGAACATCGTGGAAGGCGCGCTGCTGGCGGCGGGACGGCCGCTCAGCATCGACGAGTTGCTGGCGCTGTTCACCGACGAGGAACGCCCGGACCGGGCCGAGCTGCGGAGGGCTGTGGATACCCTCGCCGCCGAGTTCGCGGACCGGGGCGTCGAGGTCAAGGAGGTCGCCAGCGGCTTCCGCATCCAGGTGAAGCAGGAGCTGGCGCCGTGGATCGCGCGTCTCTGGGAGGAACGCCCGGCGCGCTATTCTCGTGCGCTCCTGGAGACCCTCGCGCTCATCGCCTACCGCCAGCCCATCACCCGGGGCGAGATCGAGGACGTGCGCGGCGTGTCCGTCAGCACCCACATCATCCGCACGCTCCAGGACCGGGGCTGGATACGCATCGTCGGCCACCGCGACGTGCCGGGCCACCCGGAGATGTTCGGCACCACCAAGGAATTCCTGGATTATTTCAGCCTGAAGAGCCTGGACGAGCTGCCGACGCTCGCACAGCTGCGCGACATCGAGAGCATCAACGCCGAACTGGATCTCGGCATCGACGCCATCCCGGCCGAGGCCGCCCCCGCCGCCGTGCCGCGCCTCGCCGACGACGAGGCTTCCGCCATGGATGAGGAAGGCGAATCCGGCGTCACGACCCACTGATGAAACCCCGGTCCGACAGCGCGGAACGCGTCCAGAAGGTCCTCGCTGCCGCCGGCCTGGGATCGCGACGTGAGATCGAAGGTTGGATAGCCCAAGGCCGCGTCAGCATCAACGGCAAGCCCGCTAAGCTCGGCGACCGCATCGGCGATTCCGACCGGGTGAGCGTAGACGGCAGGCCGGTGAAGGCCCTGGAGCGGGGCGGCGACGCGCGCCGCCGCGTGATCCTCTACCACAAGCCCGAAGGCGAACTCACCACCCGCAAGGATCCGGAAGGCCGTCCCACGGTCTTCGAGGCACTGCCGCGCCTCCGGGGCAGCCGCTGGGTCTCCGTGGGACGCCTGGACACCAACACCTCGGGCCTGCTGATCTTCACCAACGACGGGGCGTTGGCCAACAAGCTCATGCATCCGTCCTCAGAGTTGGAGCGGGAATACGCCGTACGCGTCCTGGGCAAGGTCACGGATGAACAGTTGCAGGCCCTGCAGAAGGGCGTGCGCCTGGAAGACGGCATGGCGAAATTCGACGAGATCCGCGAAGCGGGCGGCGAGGGTGCCAACCATTGGTATCACGTGATCCTGAGGGAAGGGCGCAACCGCGAGGTGCGCCGCCTCTGGGACGCGGTGGGTGTCACCGTGAGCCGCCTGATCCGCGTGCGCTTCGGCGCCCTGAGCCTGCCCCGCAACCTGCCGCGGGGCGCGTGGCGGGACGCTACCCAGGAAGAGATGGATGCGCTGTTATCCGCTGCCGGCATGCCGGTGGCGGCGAAGAAGCCGGGCCGCTCAGGTCCGCGCAAGAAACTGACTCTCTCCAAGCCCCGGCGTACACCACGACCCCATTGAAGTTTACTGGGCGTCGAAAAGTTTCCCGGTCACGCCCTGGCTATCTGGTCCCAAGAGATAGAGATAAGTCCCCAGGATGCTCTCGGGCGTCGCGATCTTGTCCCGGTCCTCTGCCGGGAAGGCCAGGCGGCGCATCTCGGTGCGCACCGGACCGGGATTGATGCAGTTCACCCGCAGGGTCTTCCGGAACTCCGTCTCTTCCGCCAGCATCTTCGACAGGTTCTCGATGCCGGCCTTGGATATGGAGTAGGCGCCCCAGTAGGCGCGCGGGTTGCGGGCGACGCCGGAGGAGACGAACACCACCGAGGCGTCCTTGGACTTGTAGAGCAGCTCCAGGCAGGCCTTATTCAGCATGAAGGGCGCCGTCAGGTTCACTTGTAGCACCTGCTGCCAGATGTGCACCTCATGATGCTCGATGGGCGCGCGCTCGCCGAGGATTCCCGCGTTGTGCAAGAGGCCGTCGAGCCGGCCGTATTCCTTATCCAGCACTCCCACCAGATCTTCGTAATCTTTGTAGCGGGCGCCCATAAGATCCATAGGATAGATGCCGGGCTTCGGACCGCCTGCCGCCATGATCTCGTCGTAGACAGACTCGAGCTTCTTGATGGTCTTGCCCAGAAGCACGAGCGTCGCGCCATGGGCGGCGAGCGCCTTCGATACGGCGCCGCCGATGCCGTCGCCGGCACCCGTCACCAGGATCACCCGGTCCTTCAGCAGATCTTTGGTGGGCGAGTAATTGCGCTTCGATTCGGTCATGGGGTTCTGCGGCGCGCGGCGCGCCAGGCGGTGAGAAGGGCGGATAGGGGATGCAATTCTACGGGCTCGGCGTTCGTGCCGGAACCGGTGCGCTCAGATTTCGCCAAGCGTTTCAGGGCGAGGGCGCCCATGACCCGCCAACTCGCGAAAGCATCTCGTTCCAATGCGGGTATGGCGGCTAGGGCTTCCGCCTGCATGGCCCGCGCCCGTTCGCCGTAATCCTTCACCAGGGCTTTTACCGGCGCGTCCGCGTGGGTCTCGCCGCTGATGTGCCGGTCCACGCCGTGAGCTTTCAGGTCCTCGGCGGCGAAATACACCCGGCCCCGCAGGGCCTCGGCGGTGCCGCGCACGGCGATGTCCGCGAGGTGGGTGCTGTTGCCCAGGAGCCGGGCCGCCAGCTGGGCTTCATCAGAGTGGGCGCCCGCCAACACAGCCGAGAGTTCCGCCAGGGCGCCGGAATGGCGGTAGCAATAGCGTTTGACGTCCTCGAAGCTCGCGAAGCTTGCACTGGCGATGTCCATGCGCGTGCCGGTGATGAGGTCCAGGAAGGCCTGCTGCTTACCCGAGAGAGGCGGGAGATGGGGCCAGAGCGCCACAGTCAGGGGATGGCGCGGCTTGCCGGCGTACAAGGCGCCGATCTCCTCTTCCCACCAGCGCAGCTTCACTTCCGCCACGCCGGGGTCGCGTACTTCCCGCGGCACTTCACGCAGTTCCAGGTACACGGCGTGCAACGCTGCCTGGGTTGCGCGATGCTCTGGCTTCAGGAATGTGAGGGAAAGGCGCAGGTCTATAGAAGCGGAGGCTACTTTTGCTGCGGCTTGATCCGCTGGGTTCATGCGTCAGATTTCTTAGTATCTGGCAGACGCACCGCTGTCTCTATGGGTTCTAATTCAGGAATTTCTTTCTTTGATTGCACACCAAGTTCAGTGAATCGGCGTGCCGCCGGCAGCACCTGGCGCTCCAGGGAGCCCACGGCGTTGTTAAAGTGCTGCATGCTGTTATTAAGGGCACCACCCACTTTTTGCATGTGTTCAACGAAGGTGGCGATACGTCCCTGAAGAGTCGTAGCCAGCTCGCGTATCTGCTCGGCGTTCTCGGCTAGGGCGATCTGGCGCCAGCCATAGGCCACCACCTTGAGCAGCGCCATGAGGCTCGTGGGCGTGGCCAACAGCACTTTCTGGCGCAGGGCTTCTTCCTGCAGTTCATGTTCCTTGTCGAGCGCCGCCGAAAGGAACTGGTCGCCGGGTATGAAAAGGATTACGAAGTCAGGGCTGGTGCGGAATTGGTCCCAATAATGTTTGCTGGCCAGTTCCTTGATGCGCTCCCGCACCTTGCGGGCGTGCTGCGTGAGATGAGCCTCGCGCTCCTCGGCGGTGCGTGCTTCCATGGCGGCGATGTAGCTGTCTAACGGTGTCTTGGCGTCCACCACCAGCAGCCGGTCTTCGGCCAGGTGGATCACCATGTCGGGGCGCAGTGCACCATCTTCGCCCGCGTTGTGCACCTGCTCGGTGAAGTCGCAGCGGTCCACCATGCCGGCCAACTCCGCCAGGCGCCGTAGCGTCATCTCACCCCAGCGGCCGCGCACTTCGGGACGGCGCAGGGCGTTCACCAGGTTGCGGGTCTCGGTCTCCAGCTGCTGCTGCCCCTCGGCCATGTGTTTCAAATGGCTCACGATGCTGCCGAAGGATTCCTTGCGCTCCTTCTCGATCTCGCGGATCTGCTCCTCGGCTTTCTTGAGCGCCTCGTTGATTGGCTTCACCAGCTGCTCGAAGCTCTGCTGCTTCTTGTCCAACTCGCTCTTGGCTTCCACCTGGTAGCGGCTCAGGTTCTGGTTGGCGAGGTCGAGAAAGGCCTGGTTGTTGCGCTGCAGCGCCTCGCCCGCCAGCACCTTGAAGTTCTTCTCCAGTTCCGCCGCCGCGTCGGCCATGGCCTTGTAACGGGCGAGCTTGAGGGCCGCCACGGCGTAGCCAGCCAGGAATCCGGCGGCCAGCAGCACCACGACGAAGATGAACGGGATAACCCAACTCATGCCCCGGCCTCCGCCAGGAAGGGACGGGGCGCGGGCGCCGTTGCGATCCAGGGCAGGAGATCGCTGGGATGCATGATCATGTGGTCTGCTTTCCAGTTGTCGGGCCGTTCCTCCTCGCCGAGGTAGCCGTACATGGCAACCACCGCCAGCATACCGGCGGCATGGGCCGCTTCTACATCGCGCCGGGCATCGCCCACGTAGACACTCGCCGCGGCGTCCACGCCGCAAAGCATGGCGGCGTGCAGCAGGGGATCGGGATGGGGTTTGCGGCGGGCGATGGTGTCGCCGCTTACCACGCAGGCGGCGCGGACCTTGAGCCCCAGCGCCTCCAAGAGCGGGTCCGTGAGCCAGCCGGGCTTGTTGGTGACGACGCCCCAGGGCAGGCCCATCTGGCCGAGCTTCTCCAGCACCGGTTCAATGCCGTGGAAGGGCCGCGTCTCCACCGCCAGGCGTTCCTGGTAGATGGCGAGATAACGGGCGCGCATCTCCGCGAAGCGGGCGTCCTGGAGCTCGATGCCGAATCCGAGCTTGAGCAGCGCCGGGGCGCCCTGGGAGACGTGGGGGCGGATGCGGTCCTGCAGCAGGGGTGGCAGCTTGTGCTCCGCCCGCAGCACGTTCAGTGCCGCGCCCATGTCCGGCGCGGTGTCCAGCAGCGTGCCGTCCAGGTCGAAGAGCACCAGCTTGAGGCTCATGCGGTCGTGCCGTCCTTAGGAAGCGTGAAATGCATGAAGTAGTTGACGTCCAAGCCGGGTCCCAGACGATAGCGCCGCGAGAGGGGATTGTAGTGCAAACCGGTGCTGTGCCGATGTTCGAGCCCCGCTTCCAGCGCCCAGGACGCGAGTTCCGAGGGGCGGATGAACTTGGCGTACTCGTGGGTACCGGGCGGGATCAGGCGCAGCAGGTATTCGCCGCCGACGATGGCCAGGGCGAAGGCCTTGGCGCTGCGGTTGATGGTGGAGAACAGCACGTCGCCGCCGGGACGCACGAGACGCGCACAGGCCTGGATCACGGAGCCGGGATCCGGTACGTGTTCCAGCATCTCCATGCAGGTGACGGTGTCGAACGCATTTGGCATTTCGGCCGCCAGGTCTTCCGCGCTCACGAAGCGGTAGTCCACCTGCCGGCTGCTCTCCTTGAGGTGCAGCTTCGCCACTTGGATGGCGCCCTCTGAGAGGTCGATGCCCGTGACCCGTGCACCGCGGGACGCCATGCCTTCCGCCAAGAGGCCGCCGCCGCAGCCGATGTCCAGCACTTTGCAGCCCGAGAGTGGCGCGCAACGATCCACGTAATCGAGGCGCAGGGGATTGATCTCGTGCAGCGGTCGGAACTCACCGCCCGGGTCCCACCAGCGGGCCGCGATGGCGTCGAACTTCGCGATCTCTTTCGCATCCAGGTTGATGCTCATGGCGTCTTGCTCGCGATGCGCTGGCGCCAGCTCTCGGCCCGCTCGAGGATGGCGGGCAGGTCCATCTGGGTCAGCACCCTATCCTGCAGCAGGCGTTTGCCCGCCACCCATACATCGCTCACGTGCTGACGGCCGGCGGAGTAGACGAGGGTGGAGAACACATCGTAGACCGGTTGGGTCTCGGGCGCGCCCAGGTCCACCGCGGTGATATCGGCCCATTTACCCGGCGCGAGGGAACCGATGTCCTTGTCCAGTCCCAGGGCCCTCGCGCCGTTGAGCGTCGCCAGGGTCAGCGTCGCGGCCGCGGGCAGAGCCGTGGCGTCGCCTGCCACATCTTTCGCGAGAAGAGCCGCGCTGCGCATCTCGCCGAACATGTCGAGATCGTTGTTGCTGGCTGCGCCGTCGGTGCCCAGCGCCACGTTGATACCGGCCTTGAGTAGCTTCGCCACGGGGCAGTGGCCGCTGGCCAGCTTCTGGTTCGATTCGGGGCAGTGGATGACGTTCACGCCGCAGCGGGCGGTCTCGGCGATCTCCGCATCGCCGAGCTGGGTCATGTGCACCGCCAGGAGCGCGCGGGTATAGAGGCCGAGATCCGCAAGCCGGGCGATGGGGCGCTTGCCATGTTTCTTGAGGCTCTCGTCCACCTCGCCGGCGGTCTCGTGAACGTGGGTGTGCACCGGCAGGTCCAATTCGTCCGCCAGGGCGCGTAGCTTCGTCAGCCAGGGATCCGATACCGTGTAGGGTGCATGGGGCGCGAATGCAAAGGAGAGCAGCGGATCGTTCTTGTACTGGTCCCGCAGCTCCAGACCCTTGTGGATGTATTCGTCGGGGCCGCCGCCCCAGGGGCTCTTGAAGTCGAACACGATGAGCCCGAGGCTGGCGCGCATGCCGCTGTGGTGCGCCGCCTGGGCGGTCGCCTCCGGGAAGAAGTACATGTCGTTGAAGCAGGTGGTGCCGCTCCGCAGCATCTCCGCCATGGCGAGTTCTGTGCCGTCACGGACGTAGTCCGCACTCACCCAGCGGTTCTCCGCGGGCCAGATGTGGTCCTGGAGCCAGGGCATCAGCGGCAGGTCGTCGGCGACGCCCCGCAGCAGCGTCATGGCGGCGTGGGTGTGGGCGTTCACGAGGCCTGGGATGAGCGCGTGCCGCGGCAGCATGATGTCCTCATCCGCTTGGAAACGCCTGTGCGCTTCGCCGGAGGGGAGCAGAGCCACTATGCGGCCGCGGTGCATGGCGAGGGCGTGATGTTCCAGCACGCGTCCTTCTGGCTCCACGGGGACGATCCAGCGGGCGTGGATCAGCGCATCGACGGCTTCCATCGGTCATCCGGCGGTGTGAGAGAGGCTAGTGTATAGAAACCCCCTGTATCGCGTCCGCCCGATGCAAGTGCTTCGCGTGATGCACACACATACCGCACCGAAGTGAGTGACGCCTGTTCCATCCGGGTAAAAAAACAGCCGCCTGGGACCAGAGTCCATGTTCCGAATGGCACCCCGACGGGACCGCGGGCGGGTGCAGAAACGGGCCTTGGAACCCGCTGAAAAATGAAGCAAAAAACATGGCGGAAGTGTTTGAAACGGCTCAATAAATCGGCTGTTTGTGGTAGCATATTCGTTCTGATTTTCCCGCCCCCGGCGGCCTCAAAAACCCTTAGAAATCCGACCCTTGCATGGCTGAATTCGCCCGCGAGCTCGCCCTCGTCAATCTCGAAGAGGAGATGAAGCAGTCCTACCTCGATTACGCCATGAGCGTGATCGTGGGACGGGCCCTGCCGGACGTGCGGGACGGCCTCAAACCGGTGCACCGCCGCGTCCTGTACGCCATGCAGGAACTGGGCAACGACTACAACAAGGCCTACAAGAAGTCCGCCCGCGTGGTGGGCGACGTCATCGGTAAATACCACCCCCACGGCGACGTGGCCGTGTACGACACCATCGTGCGCATGGCCCAGCCCTTCTCCATGCGCTACGTGCTGGTGGACGGCCAGGGCAACTTCGGCTCCGTGGACGGTGACGCACCGGCGGCGATGCGCTACACGGAAGTGCGCATGGCCAAGATCGCCCACGAGATGCTGGCCGACATCGACAAGGAAACCGTCGATTTCAACCCCAACTACGACGAGTCCGAGACCGAACCCTCGGTCCTGCCTGCGAAGCTGCCGAACCTGCTCGTCAACGGCTCCTCCGGCATTGCCGTGGGCATGGCCACCAACATCCCGCCCCACAACATCAAAGAGACCATCGGCGCCTGCGTGGCGCTGATCGACGACCCGTCGCTCACGATCCACGACCTGATGAAGCACCTGCCGGGCCCGGATTTCCCCACTGGCGGCATCATCAACGGCGCCCGCGGCATCCACGAGGCCTACTTCACCGGCCGCGGCCGTATCTTTGTGCGCGCCCGCTGCCACGTGGAGGGCAAGGACGGCGCCAAGCAATCCATCATCGTCACCGAACTGCCGTACATGGTGAACAAGGCGCGCCTGCTGGAGCGCATCGCCGAGCTGGTGAAGGACAAGAAGCTCGACGGCATCACCGAGCTGCGCGACGAGTCCGACAAGGACGGCATGCGCATGGTCATCGAACTGCGCCGCGGCGAAAACACCGAGGTGATGATCAACAACCTCTACCAGCACACCGCCATGCAGACGGTGTTCGGCATCAACACCGTGGCGCTGGTGGACGGGCAGCCGAAGCTGCTCAACCTCAAGGACCTGCTGGAAGCCTTCCTGCGCCACCGGCGCGAGGTTGTCACGCGCCGCACCATATTCGACCTGCGCAAGGCGCGGGAGCGGGCCCACGTGCTGGAAGGCTTGGCCATCGCCCTCGCCAACATCGACGAGATGATCGAGCTCATCAAGCGCTCGCCGGCTCCGGCGGAAGCCAAAGTCGGCCTCATGGGACGCGACTGGGCCCCGGGCGTGGTCACGGAAATGCTGAAGCGCGCCGGCGCCGAGGCTTCGCGCCCCGAAGGTCTCCCCCCCGAATTCGGGCTGGTGAAGGGCAAGTACCGGCTCTCGGATGCCCAGGCCCAGGCGATCCTGGATCTGCGCCTGCATCGGCTCACGGGCCTGGAGCAGGAGAAGATCGTCAACGAGTACAAGGAACTCCTGGAACTCATCGGTGAGCTACGCGCCATCCTGGGAAACCCCGACAAGCTCCTGAAGGTGATCCGCAACGAGCTCACGGAACTGCGCGAGCAGTACGGCGACGAGCGCCGCACGGAGATCATCTCGGACCAGGAAGACCTGACCATCGAGGACCTCATCACCGAGGCGGAGGTGGTGGTGACCTTGTCCCACGCGGGTTACGCGAAGTCACAGCCGGTCTCGGCCTATCGCGCGCAACGGCGCGGCGGCCGCGGCAAGGCCGCCACCACGGTCAAGGACGAGGATTTCATCGACAACCTGTTCGTGGCCAACACCCACGACACGGTGCTGTGCTTCTCCAGCATCGGCAAGGTCTACTGGCTCAAGGTCTATCAGTTCCCGCAGGCCGGACGCGGTGCCCGCGGCAAACCCATAGTCAACCTGCTGCCGCTGGCGGAAGGCGAGCGCATCACAGCCGCCATGCCGGTGAAGGACTATTCCGCCGACAAGTTCGTGCTCATGGCGACCCAGAACGGCACGGTCAAGAAGACTTCGCTCGATAATTTCTCGCGGCCGCGCAGCAGCGGCATCATCGCGCTGGAACTCAACCAGGGTGACGGCCTGGTAGGTGTGGCCATCACAGACGGCAAGCGCGATGCCATCCTGTTCGCCTCCAACGGCAAGTCCATCCGCTTCAAGGAGGCGGACGTGCGGCCCATGGGCCGCAACGCCGCCGGCGTGCGCGGCATCCAGCTCACCAAGGGCGAGGCCGTCATCGATCTCGTGATCGTGGGCGAGGGCGATGTGCTGACCGCGACGGAGCACGGCTACGGCAAGCGCACACCGGTGAGCGACTACCCGGTCCAGGGCCGCGGCGGCCAGGGGGTCATCTCCATCCAGACCACCGAGCGCAACGGCAAAGTGGTGGGTGCCATCCAGGTGGCGCCGGACGCGGAGATCATGCTCATCAGCAGCGCGGGTACGCTGGTGCGCACGCCGGCGCAGGACATCTCGGTCATCGGCCGCAACACCCAGGGCGTACGCCTGATCCGTCTGGCGGAAGGCGAGGTGCTGGTGGGCGTGGATCGCATCGAAGGCGATGTGGGAGGCGAGAATGGCGGTGGCTAAGGAAGCGATGGCGATGCAACGCGCCTACAACTTCGGCGCCGGTCCGGCGATGCTGCCGACGGAAGTGATGCTGGAGTTGCGCGAGGAATTGCTCGATTACCGCGGCACGGGCATGTCGGTAATGGAGATGGGCCACCGCACAGCCTTGTTTGAGCCCATCGCGCACGACACCGAGGCGAAGCTGCGCGCCCTCATGGGCATCTCCCCGGATTACGCGGTACTGTTCCTGCAGGGCGGCGCCGCCACCCAATTCGGCATGGTGCCGGTCAACCTCGCGCCTGCACCGGGCGGCAAGGCCGATTACGTGGTCACCGGTCACTGGTCGAATCGCGCCTGGCAGGAAGGCCAGAAGCTCACCCAGGCGAACCTCGCCGCCGACGGCAAGGATTCCAATTACACGGACATCCCGCCGGTATCCGCCTGGAAGATCCGCAAGGACGCGGCCTATCTGCATTACACCGTCAACGAGACCATCGGCGGCGTAGAGTTCCCGGCGATCCCGGACGTAGGCCTGCCGCTGGTGGCGGACATGACGTCCATGATCCTCTCACGCCCGGTGGACGTGAACCGCTATGCGCTCATCTACGCCGCGGCCCAGAAGAACCTGGGGATCGCAGGCCTCACGGTGGTGATCGTGCGTCGCGACGCACTGCGTCCGGTGGCGCCCGGCATCCCCACCATGCTCGACTACCACGCCCACGACGAACAGCATTCCATGCTCAACACGCCGTCGGTCTATCCCTGGTACGTTTGCGGCAAGATGCTCGATTGGATCGAGCGGCAGGGGGGCGCCCCGGCCATAGCCGAGCGCAACCGCCGTAAGGCGGAGCTCCTGTACCAGCGCGTGGACAGGACCGGCTTCTACGTGAACAAGATCGCGAAACCGGCGCGCTCCACCATGAACGTGCCGTTCAACTGCGCCGATAAACCGCTGGAATCGAAGTTCCTGCAGGAGGCGGAGGCGGCGGGCCTGCTCAGCCTCAAGGGCCACCGCTTCGCGGGCGGCATGCGTGCGAGCCTCTACAACGCCATGCCGGAGGAGGGGGTCCGCGCCCTGGTGAGCTTCATGGACGAATTCGAGC
>DATGHI010000137.1:0-3096 GCA_035308065.1 Gammaproteobacteria bacterium
GCGTCGTATCGGTTACGCCGGTGCGGTTTTTCCGTCCCGTAGTCACCATCAGCGGTGGTGCTGGGGGTACCACCACCCCGGCTTCGGCCGCCGACACCAACGCCAGCCGCAGCTGGATCAAGGCGCCTACTGTTTGGCAGGTACCTACCACCAGCAGCCAAGACAACGAGGGCGAGGGCATCGTGGTGGCGGATGTGGATACAGGGATCAATTCCGAAAACTCTTCTTTCGCCGCCACTGGACCGAAGGACGTTTACATTGCTTCGGACCCGGGAAACCTGCGTTTCGGGGTCTGTGACAGTAGCAACAGGTCCCAGTACAGCCAGCGGCCGTCATTCTTCAAGTGCAATGACAAACTCATCGGCGCCTACACCTATACCAAATCCACCGGCAACGACCTCAATTCTCCAGAGGACTCCGACGGTCACGGCTCCCATACCGCCAGCACCGTCGTCGGCAATTTCGTCGATACCACCTTCAACGGTACCTCGACCCCGCTTTCCGGCGTCGCGCCCCACGCCAGCCTCATCGCCTACGATGTCTGCGACCCCGTGGACCAGTGCGGCACCGATGCCAGCGTCAAGGCCGTTGACCAGGCCATCCAGGACCAAGCGGCGCTCAGGAAAGCCTGGGGCTCCCAGTTCAAGGGCATGGTGCTCAACTATTCCATCGGCGGCAGTGACGACGCCTACGGCGATCCGGTGGAACAGGCGTTCCTGTCGGCGGTGGAAACAGGCATCTACATCTCCGCCGCCGGTGGTAACGGCGGGCCCGCCAACGCCATCAGTAACGACCCGGTGAATGCCCCCTTGTATCCCGTTCAGCACACGGGTCCCTGGGTCGCCACCGTGGCCGCCGCGACCCATTACGGCATCAGCGGCAACACTCTTTCAGGGTTTGCCGGAGGCGATGCCACGACTTTGGCAACATTGCCTTCGAGCATGTCCGGCGCCAGCGGCTCCGCGAATCCGGTTGCCCTGACGAACATCGTCTATGTGGGTGATGGGACATATAACAATGATGATCCTGCTATCAGCGGGACTGCGCCCACGTCAAATTTGCCCTATCCAGCCAGCACAGGGAGTTCGCTGACGGACGCAGCAGAGTGTCTGTATCCATTCACCGGCGTTAACTTTGCCGGCGCCATTGTGGTCTGTGACCGCGGCACCAACCCGCTGGTGGACAAGGCTTATAACGTGGAACAAGGCGGGGCTGCTGGCGTGGTGATCCTGACCACCGGCACCAGCAGCCAGGATTTCGTGGTGGAGACCTACGTCATCCCCGGCACACTTATGCACCAGAGCGACGGCGACAAGCTGCGGAACTGGTTGAACGCCAGCGCCGGCAGCGGCACTGCCAAGGCGCAGCTCTCGGGCGCCGTGCTCAACACCGATGCCAGCCAGGCGGACCAGGTAGCGGGCTTCAGTTCCCGCGGCCCCACGGATACCGTCTATGACAACCTGGTGAAGCCGGATCTGACGGCGCCCGGTGTGAGCGTGCTGGCGGCTTTCTCCAATCCGAAATACACCGACGGTTGCACGGGCTGTGCCAGTCAACCGGAGGATTATGGGTTCCTGGACGGCACCTCCATGGCCACGCCCCACGATTCCGGCGCGGCGGCCCTTCTCAAGCAGGCACACCCCGCCTGGACTCCCGCTGAGATAAAGTCGGCACTCATGCTGACCGCGGTCACCGCCCCCAATGGCACGAGCCCCGGTCTCACGGACCAGTGCGCCAGCCTGAACTCGGGCCTCAACTGCGTGGCGGGTACCACCCTGCCTTCGCCGCAGGTGCGCGGCGCGGGCCGCATCGACGTGGACGCCGCAGACCGCGCCGGCCTGATCCTTGACGAGAACGGCACCGACTACGCCGCCGCAAATCCCAACAACGGCGGCGACCTCACCACCCTCAATCTCGCAAGCCTCGCCAACAACGGTTGCGCACAGAATTGCACCTGGACGCGGACCGTCACCAGCGCGTTCGTGAGCGCAAGCGTGACGTATAGCGTGAGCGTGAGCGATGCGAGCACCGGCCTCGCCGTCAACCTGTCCCCCCAATCCTTCAGCCTCGCACCCGGCGCGACGCAGAAACTCACCATCACCGCTTTCGACACTAACGTGAAGCAGGGTAGCTGGGCCTTCGCCCAGGTGGATATCACCAGTTCCGACACCGGCGACGGCGGGGCCGCCATCCCTGCCATGCATCTGCCGCTGGCGGTCTTGTCGGTACCGCCGACGGCACACATGAGCATAATGCCGGCGGCTCTGGGTTACACGGTTTCTCAGGGTAGCTCCGCGGCCCAGCAGTTCACCATCAGCAACAGCGGTCAGTCGCCCCTGGATTGGAAACTGGCCGCCAATAGCGATCAGCAGGTCCTGGCAGGTGTACCGGCGGATTCCACAGGCGCTCTGCTCCTGTCCACGGGGTCCATCTGGAACCAGCCCGACTCCGGTTCCGGCAACGGATTCCCCTCCACGTACTACACGTCGAGCGGACATGGGCTATACGTGGCGGACAGCTTCGATCTGCCCGTCAAAGCCAGCATCAGCGCCATCGAATCGCAGGGCTTCGCCCAGGACAAAAGCGGCCCGGTTTCCGTCAGCGGCAAGATCGACTGGTACATCTATGCCGACTCGGCAGGCGTGCCCAAGGGCAATCCCGAGGACCACAAGAACGATTACGTCTGGCATTACAGCGCCAACGCCGGCGCATCCGGCGTGGGTACCACCAACGGCGTCATCACCCTGGATCTTGGCGCCGCTGGCCAGCCGGACGTGGCACTCACGGGCGGCAGCTACTGGCTGATCACGGTGCCGAGTTTCAATTCGAGTATCGCGGACAGTAATGACCCCAGCTGGTACTGGCTGGAAGGCAAGTCACTCAACGTCACGGCCAATGGCCAGGCCATCGATCCGTCCAACGCTCTCGGTGGCGGCACGTCCTGGCAGGCCCTGCAGACGTCGTTCGCCTTGACCCTGAGCGGCACGTTCGATTGCACCAACCACGGCATCACCGGCCTGAGCTTCGATAAGACCAGCGGCAGCGTGGCGAGGGGCGCGTCTCAGACCGTAACGGCCACCTTCAAGGCAGGTGGCC
>DATGHI010000138.1:0-5593 GCA_035308065.1 Gammaproteobacteria bacterium
GCCGCTGCTGCAACCAGGCCCGGCGGCGGAGGGATCGGCGCCTGTCTTCCTGGTGGGTTTCCCCCGCTCCGGCACCACGCTCCTGGACCAGATGCTCTCGGGCCACTCGGGCATCGCCGTGCTGGAGGAACGGACACTCTCCAGGACGTGCTCAAGGAATACGTACTGAGCGACGCCGGCATCGAGGCCTTTCTGCGCCTCGACGGTGTCGGACTGGAACGCTGGCGGCAGCGCTATTGGCGACGGGTCGCGGAATTCATGCCGGAACGACGCCAGGACGTCATGTTCGTGGACAAGCTGCCCCTGAACAGCGTGTTCATCCCGCTGCTGCGACGGCTCTTCCCCGGGGCGCGCTTCCTCTTCGCCCTGCGGGACCCGCGGGACGTGGTGCTCTCCTGCTTCATGCAGAGCTTCGCGCTCAACGAGGCCATGCGCCATTTCCTCACGCTGCAGGAGACCGCCGCGTACTACGCCGCGGTCATGCAGGTGGGGGCGGATTCCGTAAAACGCCTGCCCGAGGCCGCGCACCGGGTGCGCTATGAGGACGTGGTGCAGGATCTGGAGGGCGAGGCCCGCCGGCTGCTCGGCTTCCTTGGTCTGCCCTGGGAGCCCGGGGTGCTGGACTTCCAGCAGACCGCCCGCAAGCGGCGCATCAACACTCCGAGCTATCACCAAGTGGCGCAGCCCATCTATGCCAGCGCCAAGCAGCGATGGCGGCGGTACGAGGGTCAGCTCGCGTCGGTGTTGCCGGTACTCGAGCCGTTTGTGAAAAGATTTGGGTATCGCTGAAGATTCTTTTCCAGAATACCAGCTTGCACCGACGCCGCTCTTGGCCCTCCCTGGCCTGCGCGGCATAACAACATCCTGTTGTTAAAGAAAAACCCCGCAGCCCTTGCGGACTGCGGGGTTCAAGCTACCCCACGTTCTTATTGTTCAGTTCAGAATTTCACCGACATGCGGAAGTAGTAGAACCGGCCGGGCACGTCATACAGCGTCGGGTCGAAGCTGTTGAGTTCCTGCACCGAGGAGATCGGCGGGTTCTTGTCCCACAGGTTGCGTATGCCGGCCGTGAACGTCGTGTTCAGGCTGTCCGCGTTGTAGCTTCCCTGGATGTCGTTATAGACCGTGGTGGACATGTTGTTGCCGGTAGGTTGCAGGGTCCCGGTGGATACCTCCGTCATCTTGCCGATGATGCGCACGGTGTATTCCGCCGACCAGCTTCCGGCCGTCCAATCGAGGGCCGAATGGAGCTTGTCGTGCGGCACACCGAATGGGAACACCGAGCCACCGCGTTCGACGCCGGCGAGCTCCTGACCGTTGATGGTGTAGGACTTGATGTGGGTGTCGTCCAACTCGATCTTGAAGTCGCCGATGGAGGTGCTCGGGATGGCATAGCTGAAGCCCCAGTCGATGCCGTCGGTCTTGAGCGCGCCGTTATTGATGATCTGGTCCTTCAGGGTCTCCACGTCACCGAACGCGGTGCGTGTGATGAGCGCGCAGTCGGCAGCGTTGGACTGGGCCAGGGTCTGCGTGTAGCACCCGTCCAGGATCGTCTGTCCGCTCAAGGGCTGGATCACGTTTTGCACGGTGATGGTGTAGTAATCCGCGTTGAAGTTGAAGCCGGGCAGTGCGTCCGGGCTGTATACGAAGCCCAGGGTCTTGGAGACCGAGGTCTCCGGCTTCAGGTTCCGGTTGCCGATCTCCAGCGTGTTGATCTGCTGGTTCGGCTGGATGTACGGGGGGACACCCTTCAAGGCGCAGGTCGGCGCGGGCGTGTGCGGCGCGCCGGTGGTGGCATTAGCCGTCGTGCAGGGATCGTCAATGTTGGCCGACAGGTTGGTGCCGGCGGCGAACAGGTCCTGGATGTCCGGGGCTCGGAAGCCCTGGGACCAGCTGGCTCGCACCAGCCAGTCGCTGTTGGGCTGGTACTTCAGGCCCCAACGGTAGGTGTTGTTGCCGCCGTAGGTGTTGTAGTTGGTGTGGCGTCCGGCGAGGTCCAGGTCCAAGAGCTTGAAACCCGGGGCGTCGGCGACCAGCGGCAGGTCCAGTTCCGCGTATTCCGATTTTTCCTCCGTGCGTCCCGAGGTGGGCAACACGGTGCGGCCGGGGTTGAAGCTGTCGTAGCCGTTCTCGGCCACGGAGTCCGGTTGGAAGGTGCCGTCGTGTTCCAGGTCCTGGACGCCGAAGGCGACGCCCGCAGGGCCGCCCGGCATGCTGAACAACGAACTGTTGCTGATGTCGGCGTTGTAGACGCGTTGGTTGTTCACGAAGGAGTTCTGGGCGGTGTAGGCGACGTAGTTCAGCATCTTCTGGGTCATGCCGCCCGGCCCGTTGAAGATGTTGAGCTGCACGCAGCCCGGCGTAGCGGCACAGATGGTGGGGTCACCCAGCGCGAGCCTGAGGTGGCTCACGTCGAAGTGGCCAGCGTTGGTGTCAAGCTCCGAGTCCTTGGAGAAGGCGTAGTTAGCGTCCCAATCCCACTCGCCACCGCCCGCGTTCAAGTAACCGTTGAGGCCGCCTTCGACGCGGTACACGTCCTCCGCCTCGTGGTAGGCACGCACCCCGTTGTCGACCATGCGCAGACCGGCCAGCCCCAGGGTGATGGGCTTGCTCGGGTCCAGCGCGTTCAGGTCGAAGCCGAAGGGGTTGTACTTCTGGTTCGCCGGGATGTCGATCGCTATGCTGCTGGAGGAGAAGAACAGCGGTTCCGGCGCCGCCTGTTGGTGCGAGTCGCGGTGGCTGTACATCATGTCCGCCTTGAACGTGACGTTGTCGCCGAGGTCGCTGTAACCCTGCAGGTAAGTGCTATAGCGCTCTTCCGGCGTCAGCACATAGTTGTAGGGTGCGTAGTTGAAGCGGTCGCTGGTGGGGCCGTGGCTCACGAAATCGCGGAAGCCGTTCGGGGCCGTCGGGTCATACGTCAGGTCGCAGGCGTTACCGGCGGCGCAAATCGGCGACGTGGATCCCGGGGGCGCGATGATGAAAAAGCGGCCGTTGGGGAGGCCCGAGCTGCCGGAGGAGTTGCCCTGGCCGTACACCGGCTCCTTGGAGATGTTGCGGTCCTTGGAGAGGATTGCATCCTGGTTGCTGTAGTTGAGGTTGAACACCAGGCCGCTCTTGTCGTTGCTTGAGCCCATGGTGAAGTCGTATTGCTCGGTCTTACCGTCCCAGTGACCGTCGCCGTTGTACTCGCCGAGGTAGGCGTTGGCCTCACGGACGTTGTAGTCCTTGACGGTGATGATGTTGACCACGCCGGAGATGGCATCGGAACCGTAGATCGCCGAGGCGCCGTCCTGTAGCACTTCGATGTGGTCGATGATGGAGGTGGGGATGGTGTTCAAGTCCACCGTGCCGTCCAGCGCCGTCACCCAGCGCTTGCCGTTGACCAGCACCAGCACGCGCTGCGCACCCAAGTTGCGCAGGTCCACGTTGCTCTCGCCGCCGCCGGTGAATGTGAAGTTGCCGCCGAAGTTGTCCAGGGTGTTGAGCGACGCGCCCGTGGAGGTCAGCTTCTGGATGATCTGGCCGACGGTAGGGAGGCCAGTGGCCTTGATCTGTGCCGCGGTGATGACCGTCACCGGTTGCGCCTGCTCGATGTCAGTGCGTTTGATGCGGCTGCCCGTGACCTCGATCTTGCCGAGCTGGGCGGTGTTGGTCTGCTGGGTGGTGGCGTTCTGGTCTTGGTCGGCCGCGAAGGCTGCCTTACCGGCGAAGCCCGAGGCTACGCCGCACACCAAGGCCAGTCGCACTGCTTTGCTGACGAGATTCTGCTTCGACATTATGGTTCTCCTCACAAGCACAAAGGTTTTTATGGGTCCGGTAGGTATATCGGACTGCGTTCTCCTAGAACCGACGCAGTCCGCAGGGTTTGACCTGCCGCATATACTAGTCCAAGCCCGTCGCCGGTTGATGTTGTGGAATAACAAATCTGCGGGCCCGAGGCGTAAGACGGGCGATGGAAAAATTCGTAACTTAATGATTTTTATAAGTAATAGTACGAAATATCCACAAGCCACCACCCCATAGGAAGTCGGACACTTGCAACAGACATACCAGGGCCCAGCCGGATTCGGACAGGCCATGGCCCTTTTCGCAACAGTCCGGCGACCGGAAACCGAGGCCGCATGCCCTGTGGGGGTGGCCGTGGAGCTGCGCCGCCCCCGTGCGCTGCACAGGCTGGGGCCGAATCTGAACTGAGATTGGGTGGTATGGCTAACATCGGCGCGGAGCTTCAGCCTTAATATGGAAGCGTTCGTCTATGAGCAGTGAGTCCGCCCCGGAACTGGAAGCGCGCATGCAGCGCGCCGTCGCCGCCCAACAGCGGGGGGAGTTCGTCGACGCGGAGGGGGAGTACCGGGCGGTGCTGGCGTCCGATCCCGGGCGCGCCGACGCCACCCATTTCCTGGGCCTGGTGCTGCACCAGCAAGGCCGTAGCGCCGAAGCCCTGCCGCTCATGCAGCACGCGCTCGTACAGGCGCCCATGAACCACCTGTTCCACAACAACCTGGCGGGGGTCTACGAGCAGTTGGGGTATGGCTTCGAGGCGGAGCGCGAATACCGCGAGGCCTTGGCGCTCAAGCCCGACTACGTCCAGGCCCACATGAACCTGGGGATGCTCTTCGCCGCCCGCGGCGATCATCCGCGTGCGCTCGCCAAATTCGACCGGGCGGTCAGTTTCGATCCCGGCCACTACACGGCCTGGTATGCCCGCGCCGAATCCCTGCAGCAACTGGCCCGTACCGCCGAGGCGTTGCGATCATACGGCCGCGCCGCCGAAACGGCGGGCGGCAACGTGGACCTCTTGCTCAGGGTCGCAAGCGCTCTGCGGGAAGCGGGGGCGCTGGAACAAGCCCACCGCTGCCATGCCAGGGCCGTCGCGCTTGCGCCGGATAATCCGCCGGCGGAGAACAGCATGGGCAACATGCTCGCCATGGAGGGGGACTTGGCTGGGGCCGAGGTCCGCTATAGAAAGGCCATCGCCTTGAAGCCCGATTACGCCGGCGCCTTCCACAACTTGGTGGACGTAGTGAAGCTCGCGCCCGGCGACCCTCTGTGGCCGGGGCTCATGGCGCTCGCAGACAAGGCTGCGGCCTTGCCACCCGAGGACGCCATCGCTCTGCAGTTCACCTTAGCAAGGGTATGGGAGGGAGAGAGGGATTACCCGCGCGCCTTCCGGCATTTCCTGGAAGGCAACCGGATGAAGCGTGCGCAGATCAACTACGACGAAGCCCGCCAGAAGAGATTCTTCGAGGATTGGATCCGGGTGTTCACGCCGGAGTTCATGGCGGCGCGGCGGCTCGAGAGTCAGGACCCGCGTCCGGTGTTCATCGTCGGCATGCCCCGTTCCGGCACTACGCTGGTGGAGCAGATCCTGGCGAGCCATCCCGGAGTGCACGGCGCGGGCGAAGTGCACGCGCTGCGCAACTGCCTTAGAGAAGAGTTGCCGCCGGACAACGCCGACTATGCGCTGCCGGATCAGCTCGCGACGCTGGACGCGGCGGCGCTCACGCGTGCGGCTGCCCGCTACAGCGCCTGGATGGACAGCCAGGCGGGAGGCGCCAAGAAGGTCACCAACAAGCTGCCGGGCAACATG